>NZ_JACDIJ010000004.1:0-238260 GCF_050937815.1 Treponema sp. OMZ 840 | reverse complement strand
GTTCGTAGGAGGTATCAGTTATAGAAAAAAAAGAATAAATTCTGACATTGGAAGAAAATACAACATAATTTCAAATGAAATAAATATTGTTTTTTTTACAGATAAAGTTTACGATTTTTTATTGGGGTACAGTCTTTTACATGGCGGAAATGTTTATTCTCCTGATCTGAATTTAAGCATTCTAACCGAAGATGAATTACACTCTGTCGGTTATAAACATGTAGAAAAAACAAAACACGAACATTGGTATGGGATAGCGTACTAAGTTTGCAAGATTTTACAAATGAAGTACTGTGTTCAGGTAGTTTTAGAAGTCGCAATAAGCATATGCCGGATATTAATAAAGCAGGGTTAAAGATGTATGTAAAACGGAAGCTTAAAAATACATATACAAACTTCACTGTCGGCGAGTTTTTGCTTGTGCAAAAACTCGGTAAGCATCCGCTTTCGACAGAAAGCGGTGCGACCATGGGCGGTACCGACATAAGCCTCGGAAGAATATCGGGAGCCTTGGCCGGAGCAAGTCACTGGAATAAGAATAGAGAGATAGAGCGTGCCGCCAAACGGGACGGCTTAGGTAACGCTGCTACAGCTTTGAGAGCACAGTACGGCTTTGGGGACGGCATGCAGCGAATGCAGTTGGAAAGCATATTGAAAGGAGATACCCGGCTTGCAAGAGGAACGGGCACGGGAGAAGCCGAAACGGTAGCAAAAGACGGAAAGCGTACCGTATACTTGGACAACTATAAAGACACAATGAGCCGCGAAGAACAGCTTGCCATGGGCATAACCTTAGGACACGAAGCCTACCGTGACGGCCTTGTAGGAAGCGGACAACAGCAGTTTATGGAAACCGCCCGCGCCGTGATAGGACACACCGAACTTGCCTTACGTATGCAAAGCGATGCGCGGTATACGAAAAGCCTTGATAATATCATAGCGGGCAGCGACATCTTACAAAAAGACATAGACGCCTATAAGAGCGGCGATATGATGACCATGCTTGATCATGTAGCGGGCAACTATGATTGGAGTAAGGATTATTGGAAGCTGATGAAAGATGGAAGTTTAATTGATGATGATCGCAGTAGTCTTTTCCTTGAAACAAATGAAGGCGATGAGTTCAAAATATGGGATATGGAAGGACTAAAGAAAGATGAAGCGCTTGCTTATATTTTAAATACAAATGTTAGTAAACAAGAGGTTAAGAATGCTCAAGCCGTTATAGAAGATATGAAACAACATGATACAACTGTCTTGCTATCGGAGGTTATATCAGATGAAGTAAAAAAGCGAGTGGGATTGTATTCTATAGTAAGAGCAGAAACAAGTTTGAGTGAAGAGGCATTTGATCAGATAGCACTAAATAGTTTTAAAATTAATGATGCCTTAGGGTATTACATTGATTTAAGTATTGTTGAAAAAGATCTTGTGAAAAAACATTTAGGGGGCCCGAGTTTGCATAAACCAAATGATATTATGGAACCGAGTAGCAGATATAACTTTAATGGAGAAAATGCTCATATTTTGGTCAACGGTTACGGAACACTTTTTGCACTTGGAACAAGTTTTGAATATCGTGGGGCATGGGGGCCGAAAAACACAACGCCGAATATACCTTCTGACAATTTTCGATCTATTGATGAACTAGCCTATACACAACAAAATATAGCAGATATCCACAACAAAAATTTAAGAGCTATGGGTAGACCTGCTATTAAGCTTGACAGAAAAGGTCATCGTAGCTTATTCCAGCAATATACCTTTGCGCCTTCTCCTGATTCTAGTGTTACCCCTATTGCAAACGGACTCTCTCTGATCGCTCAATATAGCATGGGAGTACAGAATGCCGTGGAGAATCTTGTAAATATACAAATACCTACATGGTCAATCAACGGGACAAATTATTTTTCAGTTGTCGGACAGTCGTTCATATCTTTTGAGAGAAAAAATGGAACTACCGTGCTAGTTACGGGACCTGATTTTTATTCCGAAATGAAAGCAAAGACGGATAAAAGAGTTCAAAATTATGCTGATTACATCGAAAAAGGCAAGCCTTTTTTACTGGGTATATGGGGCAGATTATCGGGATGGAGTTATTAGTTATGCGTTATAATAAGGGTAATGTATTTTTTTTGATTATTTATTTTTTTTATACGATACTTCTTATGAGCTGTAGAGTTAAAAATCCTACTCTAAAAGAATATTCGGATTTTTATAATGGTATATTTTATGGTAGATATGAAGTTGTAGAAAAATTACTCAAGAAATATCCTAATTTAGTTTATTGGGAATTCAATTTTGGAGGATATCAAGGAGATACGTTGATCACTGCTACTATAGCAGGAGACTCAAAAATGATCGGGTTATTATTGAAGGCAGGTGCAGACCCGGAATATTATACGGCTAAAGGTATAACCTCCTTGATGATAGCAGCAGAGAAAGGTTTTGAAGAAATTGCCATACAATTAACTAATGCCGGTGCGGATGTTGAAAAAAAAGATAGAGACGGAAATACTGCACTCCACTATCTGGTAATGAATGGTAATGTAAAAATTGCAGGTTTATTAATCCCCCTAATGGAAAATATTGATGAACCCAATTATTATGGAGCAACTCCTCTTGCAATTGCACTTAGCCAACATAATAATGAAATTGCATTTTACCTCATTGATGCGGGAGCGGATTTGGAAAAAGCACTGGCTTTTATTCCTCATATTATTTCCGAGTTTGTTATAAATGACAATCGTGAGATGCTTGATTATTTATGGAAGGAACAACTTATTGAGCCGTATACTATAGTTACGGGTGAGTATGCCATGTTTGAAGGAAATAATTTATTTCATTATGCGTGTCGGTATAATAATATTAACTTTGTAAAAGAATTGCTTGAGCGAGGACTATGGGATCATACATCCAATCCTGACGGAGACACACCGTTGGATCTTGCAAAAAAATTCGGATACCAAGAAATTATTCACTTAGTTGAAAAAGCCGGTCTTGGAAAATGATTTGTTCTAACCGTTTTGACATAATAGTAATAAATAAAAATGGCGACGGGTCATACACAAGATTTGCTGTGAGCGGAATTGTAAATAGGAATCCGTATAGCTACAAATCGGTGCGAAAGGGAAAAGGTATTGCCGATTATCAAGGTTTAGACAGTATAACCTTATTAAAGAAAGATTTGGACGGTACGCTTCGTGACTGTTTTACGACAACAGGTTGGCAGACGGTAGCTAACGGCTATGCCGAAGATATGGTTTCGAAAAAAACCCTAAGAGCATATAAAACAGAAGATGTGTATAGAGGTGCGACAATAGATATTAACCGTAATTTTTACATGCGTGCGGGAAATTTTCCTCATGAAGACTACAAGGGACCCATATTTGTTTTAAATAGAGCGTATCAGGAAAGCGGTTCTTACTTAGATACAGATGGAGGGTGGCCTTATAGAAATCTGGTACATAGTGATTATAATTTGAAAACGAAAAAAATAGGAGTTTCTCCCGACGGTAAGGTTTCTGCCGGATGTTTTGTAAATGATTGTGAAACCATAAAGTATATACAAAATTACTTAACCGATAAATGGAAAATATCGTATCCGTATGATATTTTAATGAAGGGGCGTTGATATGAAAAAGATTATTATATGCACACTTGCTGTTCTACTATGTTTTAATGCATTTTCCCTTGACTGGCGTAAAGAATTGGAAAATAATTGTTTGCAAGCAGAAAGTACTAATGTTGGGGCAGTTCTCGAGGGGGATGGTATGCAGTATAAGAGAATAGGGACTAAAATACGAATCTCTGATAGAGGAAAAGTGCTTTCGTATGAGCCCTTTCTTACAGAAGAGAAGATAATACCATATAGCCAATTGCATTTCGATACGTCTACATATTATTTACAAGTGGAAATCGAAAGTATCCCTGCCCGCATAGTATTAGGTGACGAATATTTATTTGTTTCGGCAAATGAACGAGGTATATCTATGACTTCTCCGGACGGGATTCCCAAGTGGAAAACCGATAAAAAATTTTTTGAACGGCGGCTTATCAACGGAGTTCCGGTGGATCACCGCTCTGTTTCAGATGTTGTAAAGGAGGTTACGGTCAGTTCTTTTTTATCGGAAACAAACGATAATCATGTATTCCAATATAACGGATATAATATCGAAACATATATCATGTGGGGTATGTTTATTTGTGAGATTAATCCGTATTGTTTCCCCTGGGTGGAAAACGCTGCTGGAAACGGAATCGGGGAATGGATAGAGCTCGAACTTAACAGTCCTCAAAACACGATGTATGTATTAAACGGTTTTGTAGACGGAACCCGCCCGCATTTATATAAAATGAACAGCCGAATGCAAACGGCATTGGTTGAAGGAACAACCGTCAGCGGCAAAAAGATAAGCCAAACGGTGTGGTTTGAAGATTTTGTGTACTTTAGAACAATAGTGTTTGCAGAACCTGTTAAGCGGGTACGTATTACAATTAAAAGCGTATACGAAGGCGATAAATGGCAGGATACGGCAATTTCCGCTATTATGTTTCCGGAAAAGGAGAGAGAATAGAGATAGTTTTTTAGCGAAAGTGAATGTTTTAGATAAAATTCTCCCGTCAGGTCGGGTATACGGCAAGTATCTAGACATAGCTTCAGATAACGAAGGGGAAGCGGACAAGGGCGGCTACAGTGAACGGTACCGATAGAGGCGGAGATTGTGAATACAGGGATAACATCTGCGAGTTTTTACGCAGTAAAAACTCGGTAAGCGCCGCTTTCGACAGAAAGCGGCGCGACACTTTCCCCGCAAAAACGAGGAGATGTATATAGAAAGGGGGCTACAATCCGGAAAAACGTAATCGGCCGCCGGACAAAAAACTTGACGGTAGGCAATATTTACGGTTATAATAAAGTGTGATATTGAAGATACAGGAGAAAGCTATGGCGCAATCAGTGGTTACCCGATTTGATGCCCTTACAATTGAACGCCTCACGAATTTGTGTAAACTGACAGGAAAAACAAAGTCCTACTATATAAAAGAAGCCGTAAATGAAAAGTTGGAAGATTTGGAACTCATGTATATAGCGCAAAGCAGATTGGAAGACTTAAAGGCCGGACTCAGTTCAACGGTTTCATGGGAAGAAGTTAAAAAGCGAAATGGCCTACAAGATTGATTTTGAAAAACACGCTCTTGCGGATTTTGAAAAACTTGACGGAACTATAAAAAAGCAAATTCAAAAATATATAGATAAAATTGAAGCAAGAGAAGATCCGAGAACTTTGGGAGAACAGCTTCACGATAATTTATCGGCTTTGTGGAAATATCGGGTGGGCAACTATAGGCTTATAGCACCTTATCCGAATGAGGCCAATTTATCGAAATCGAGGGTGGCAAAATAATCTTCAAGGGTTTCTTTGCGCCGTATTTCGATAACGGAGCCGTCGGTACGCAAAAGGAGTTCTCCGCAGCGCAGTTTGCCGTTGTAGTTAAAGCCCATTGCCCGCCCGTGTGCGCCCGCATCGTGGATAATTAAAAGGTCGCCCCTGTCTATGCGGGGAAGCTTTCTTTGAACGGCGAATTTGTCGCAGTTTTCGCACAAAGAGCCGACGATATCGTATGTGTGCTCGGCAGCGGCGTTTTCTTTACCGCTTACGGTAATTTCGTGGTAGGCTCCGTACATACCCGGCCTCATAAGGTCGGCCATACAGGAGTCGGTTCCGATGTAGTCGCGGTAAATATGCTTTTCGTGGATTGCCTTCGTTACAAGCCATCCGTAGGGGCCGGTTATAACGCGCGCACATTCCATATAAAAATTGATTTTTTTACCCGCAAAAAGAGGATTGTCTGCGATAAGCGAATCGTAGGCTTTTTTTATGCCGTTTGCGATGTAATCGTAATCGACCGCTCTTTGTTCTTTTTTATAAGGAATGCCCATGCCGCCGCCCATATTGATAAATTCAATATCGATATCGAGTTCCCGTTTCAGGTCGGCGCATAATTCGTAGAGCATACGGGCGGTTTCTATAAAATAATCGTTTGAAAGCTCGTTTGAAGCTATCATTGTGTGTAAGCCGAAATGGTTTGCGCCCAAACTGCGCGCCTTTTTATACGCTTCAAACAGCTGGCAGCGCGTTAAGCCGTATTTTGCTTCTTCGGGCTTGCCGATAATTGCGTTTCCTTCCCTAAGCGGGCCGGGGTTGTAGCGGAACGAAATAAGGGAGGGGAAGCCGTTTAAACTTTTGTGTAAAAAATCGATATGGCTTATATCGTCAAGGTTGATAACCGCACCCTGTTTGTAGGCATGTAGGTATTCGAAAGCGGGCGTTTGATTGCTTGTAAACATAATATTTTCGCCGGTAATTCCCGTGCGCTCGCACAGTATGAGTTCGGCCAAACTTGAACAGTCCGCACCGAAACCCTCGTCCGCAAGGATTTTTAAAATAAAGGGATTCGGTAAGCCCTTAACGGCAAAGTATTCTTTAAAGCCCGGCAGTATCGAAAAAGCCCGTGTTAAACGCCGCGCATTTTCCCGCATACTTTTTTCATCGTACAGATAAAAGGGGGTAGGGAAGCGTTCAACCGTTTTTTGTAACTCATCGCTTTTAAGCGGAAAATATCGTGCCATGCTCATGCGCTGTATAACCGTCCTTTTTTATGCCGTCCGTTTTTACAAGTATTCGTCGTGATTAATTGAAAAAGCCCTGTGCATCCAAAAGCTCGGCATTTAAAATACCGCCGAGGGCCGCCCCTCGTTTGGTGTTATGGCTTAAGGCGACAAAACGTATGTCGAAAACCGGGCATTCGCGAAGCCTTCCGACGGTAACCGCCATACCCTTGTCGGTGTCGCGGTCGCGTGCAGGCTGAGGCCTGTTTGCTTCATGGCGGACATAAATCGGCTGTACCGGCGCCGAAGGAAGCTTTAATTCCTGCGGCAGGGCGCGGAAAGAAGTCCATATTTTTTCGATTTGTTCAAGCGAAGGTTTTTTGTCGTCGGGAAGGTCGAATTCCAAGCTTACGCATGCGGTATGTCCGTCTATAACCGGAACGCGGTTACAGTGGGCGGCGACAAGGGGGCCTGAGGCATTTTCTATTTTACCATCTTTGACTTGTCCTAAAATCTTTAAACATTCTTTTTCGGTTTTTTCTTCTTCGCCGCCGATATAGGGCACAATATTGTCAATCATATCAAAGGACGGAACACCCGGATAGCCGGCTCCGCTTACCGCCTGCATTGTCGAAACAATCATCCTTTTAACGGGAAAGCCTGCTTTTTGCAGGGCAAAAACGGGCGTCATATAGGACTGAAGCGAACAGTTCGGTTTTACCGCGATAAAGCCCTTGTTCCAGCCGTGATGTTTTTTTTGCGCGGCGATAACGTCCGTGTGATCGGGGTTTATTTCGGGAATCAGCATGGGAACGTTGTCTGTCCAGCGGTTTGCGCTTGCGTTCGAAACAACCGGAATATCGGCGGCCGCATAAGCTTCTTCAAGCTTTTTAATGCTGTCCTTATCCATTTCGAGGGCGCTGAATACAAAGCGGCACTTGCCCTTGGCGGCCGATACGTCGTTTGCGTCCTGCACAATTAAACGGCGCACGCCGTCGGGAATATCGCTTCCGATATGCCAGCGGCCTTCGACAGCCTCTTCATATGTTTTACCTGCCGAACGCGAACTTGCGGCCGTATAGGTAACTTCAAAGCGGGGGTGATTTGCCAATAAATAAATATAGCGCTGGCCGACCATGCCGGTTGCGCCCAAAACTCCTACAGGTATTTTTTCCATTATAAATCACATTCCTTTAAAGCATGTTCTATAATTTTTTTTGCGCCCTCGTGCACTTCGGTGAGGGGAAGACGCACCGCGCCTGAGGGAAGATTTTTTACCCTCATCGCATATTTTATTGAAGAAGGATTACCGTCTACAAAGGCCGCTTTAAAAAAGGGCAAAAGCCGGTAATGCAGTTCGCGCGCTTTTTCGGTATCGCCGTCGAGGGCCTTGTGTACCAGCTCGGTAATAAGGGCGGGGGCAAGGTTCGACACTACCGATATAACTCCGTCGCCGCCTGCGGCAATAAGGGGCAATGTGAGCGCATCGTCGCCCGAAAGCACGCAAAAATCGGGCTTTACGCGCGCAATAAGCGCTATAACATCCATCATTTGATTGATGTCGCCCGACGCTTCTTTTACACCCGCAATGTTCGGCAATTCCGCAATACGCTTTAAAAGGGGCGTGCAAATGTTTTTGCCCGTGCGCCCTGCAATATTGTACACGATGATAGGGATTCCCACCTTGCTTAAAGCTTCGTAGTGAAGGAAAATACCCTCATCGGAAGGTTTATTGTAATAGGGAGAAACGGCAAGAGCATAGTCCGCACCGCGTTTTTTCGCGCGCTCGGTATAGTACACGGCATCGCGCGTATTGTTGCTTCCCGCACCCAAAATAATCGGTACGTAACGTCCCGTTTCGCGCTTATATTTTTCACGTTCTTCCATAACGATGTCTATGAGCCGTTCTTCTTCGTCGTGCTCGCGCAGCGTCGGCGTTTCGGCGGTTGTTCCCAGCGGCACCAAACCGTCTATGCCGTTTGTAAGCTGAAATTGAACAAGGGAGCGGAAACCCTCGTAGTCCACCGAACCGTCTGCGAACATAGGAGTGATGAGCGCCGTAAAGGCCCCGCGTAGTGCAGCCATAATGTACCTCCTGCAGTCTTTATGCAAAGTATTGCATTTTTATGCATAAAATGCAAGGGGAAAACGGCGGCGGATATTCAAATATTCCGATTTAAAGTATACGGACTGTTTTTTAAGAACAAAACCTGCCTTACTATACATAACAAAAGCAAAATGAATCACAAAAACCATACCGGTAGATCGCTATTTGTGATATGCCGTCATCAGCTTTCTACCTAACCATAAAGTCCAGCATATACACGGGTAAGAATTCTATCCCGTCTTCCGATTTTCTATCCTTAGATGAAAGCAAGATTGCACAGTCTAAAACTTTGGAATATTTTTTACTGAATTTTTTTAAGGATTCATGTTTACCCATACCCGATGATTTTACTTCCACCGCCTTCACCTTTGTACCGCATGAAATTAAAAAATCAATTTCATAATAATGCGTACTTCCTTTTTTGTCCCATGTATGATAATAAAGCTCATGTCCTGCGGCGGCTATCATTTGAGCGGCTGCATTTTCATATAGATAGCCCAAGTTTGCAGGCAATTTATCCGACAATAGTTTTGTATAAATGTCATTAACGGCATCAGGTCTATCCATAAACATAAGAGTGATAAATAGCCCCGTATCCGCTGCATAAAGCTTATAACTTTCAGGCGACTTAGTTAAAGCAAGGCTGATTCTGGGATCTGTCGTATTGTAAGAAATGAGAACGGTTTTTGAATCAATTAAATTATACAGCATTTCTTCATCCCTTGTACTTTTCCGTTTGCCTGTGGCTTGTGAAGGAATATATCTTTTTCCGTTTTTTGAAAGCTGCGCCGGTATCGAATGGTAAAGGGCTGAAATCCTGCCTGAAGGATCAATTTTTTTAAAATCGTCCTCGTAAAGACCTATAATTCCCCGTTTAATTTTGTCAATTTCGGTAAAGTTTTTCCCTGCCAAATATGCTTCAATAGCTTGAGGCATTCCTCCGACAGCCATGTACAGCCTAAAATCCCGCATCCACTTCCGATGCACTTGCCCGCCTGATTTTTTACCGCTACGGAAAATTTCCTTATTAATACATGCTAAAAACGCTGTTTCTTCAAAATTATGCTTGATTTAAGCCTTATTTTTATGGAAAAAACAAAAAATTGAGAAAAATCGGTTTGAATGTTTTATTTCGGCAAGAGTAAAAAAAGCTATTCCGAAGCCGAGTACTATGAGCAATTTTTGAATAAATGTTTTAGTATTATACGCATAATCGGTGAAAAACATTTTACACTGCAATGTTTTTTCCCGGTAAATTGTTAATGCAGTTTTGCATATTGAAAGAATTTATACGGCGAATATAAAAATACATAATCCACTACCGAGTACTTTTTACCCCAGCCGTTTCCGCGTAATGCACAGCACTCTCTGTGCTGCCCGAGAAGCTGCTGAGCCGGAAGTTTTGCTATAAGGTTTTCATGCCATAACCGCATTGTCTTCCTCCGTTTTATTAAAGATAGTGGAATCTTCCAAATATTTGTTAGGATATTTTTTTAACAATGTTGAAAGATAGCTTAACACCCCATTTTTATCTATTTTATTTTCCTTATAACGGGATATCAGGTTTAAAAAATGTGTTTTTTCATCTTCGCATGCACTGTTTTTAAAATAGCCCCATATATGCTGTAATGCATTTATTATTTCGCTTTTATTTTCATCAAGTTTAAGGGCCTTATCAATTAACAGTTTAAGATATTCCTGATTTGCGGTATCCGTTTTTAAATAGTCCCTTATTTCTTTATATATTTTTTGAGACTTACTTAAAACCAGATATTTGTTTTCGGCCCATAACTTTTGAGCCGCCTTTTTTTGTGTATTCATATATATCCTAAAGAAAGATTTTATTATTTTTTGATTGTGTCTTATGTATGTTCCCTTTGCAATTATTTAATTATGTATTAGTTTGATAAAATGAAATTTATTAAGAAGTATACAGTCTTCCCGTCATTTTTGCCTCAAGTTTTATTTTAGCCGGCTTATTAAGAGTTTATTATATCACATTTTCCATAATCCTGTTTCAAATGCAATATCAAATCCTCAATTTTGGAACTCCAATTTTACGCATATGACCATGCCGAGCCGTCCGTTGACAAAAGAGTCGATGACGGCTTGTTCTTTTCGCCACTCCGAGGAAAGAGGGTTAAGATACAGCTTATTGCGATATGCGGCAATATCGCCTAAAGAGCTTTTTTGAAACAACTCCGGTTCGCTAAGAAATTTTTTCGTTTGCGGGGGTTGTGCCGCACCAAGCCTTTTTTCCGATCGAAAAAGCCGCCGCTGCGGACAAAAAAAGGGCTGTCATAAAACCGAAATTTTAGACAACCCTTTTATAGCGGCAATGGGACTTGAACCTATGACCGAACGGATATGAGCCGTTTGCTCTACCGACTGAGCTATGCCGCCGTGTTAAAGATGATAATAGCATACGGACTGCTTTGTGTCAATAGAAAAAGCGATTTTCTAAAAATCCGGCGTAAACGGATCTTGTTTCGGTATTCCTTCGTTACCGGCAATATAGGTTATCAAATCCCTGTATATTCGGCACGCTTTTTCAAAAGCGTCTTGTGCTTGCTCGCTGCAAAGCATGGTTGCATAGGCTGCGGCCGCTTCCTTACCGCTTTTTTCGTATATCTTTATCAATTCCTTGTCTTTTTTATTTTGTGCTTTAATCAGTGAATCCTCGTATACACTCCAAAATTTCCGAATGTTTTTTCCGAATTTTTCTCTGTCTAAGGCGGCAAGGACATTTATACTGCGCATTGTCCAATAAAAAGAATCGGGATTATACACAGAATCGTCAACCTTATAGGGTGCAATCGTATCGTCTATATTGGCATAAAAGGGCAAATATACCGAGTGTTCCGCATTTGCCATAGCAAGCCACATAATACCGCCGATATCCGCGGGCATCTTGTTTTTTATTTGGATAATATGACATTCCATAGAAGTGGGATGCCCTATTGCGCGTATATCTTCGTTTTCTTTAAGATTTGCATTCAATTTTGTATCTTCATAGCGGTAGCGCTGCAATTCCATAATATCTTTAATTTTTATTTTTTTATCCGCCTTTTGCCACAATGAAAAAACATCGGTGTCATAATCGATTTTTTTTGACGGAGACAGTTTATTTTGACCTCCCCACAGCCGGTCGCGCTCATAATCGCCCAGATGGTCGGCATAGGTTAAAGCGACATGAAAAAGGCCGTCTTTTTCTTTATAAAATTTTTTTGCCTTAGGTAACGAAATGAGCGCTGCAGACGCAACGACATCGGGGCTTTGTATATCGACATAACCGAGTAAAAAATGATTCGGTACGATTGCATAAGAATCTTCGGGAACTTTTACCGCCGCATATTGGTGCCCCGATAGAATTTCCATATACCAAATTTCCTCTGCATCGGCAAAAAAAAGAATATTTCCTTCGGCGGATCCGTGTACATCGATAATTTCGGCGGTTCTTTTAACCGCTTCCCGTGCCGTTTTTACATAGGGCAATACTACCGTGACAATCGAAGCTTCCGATAAACCCGTTTTTACCAAGGGGTCGTATTTGAGGGCGGCCGCTCCGGGGGCTGCGGATACGGTTGCACTCATTGCAACGCCGAATTCATTAAAGCCGGCGGCATCGTAAATACCGCTTGCCCTGTTTGCATCGCAAATACCGGTATATTTATAGCGAATCTTGGGCAATTCGATTTTAAAACCTGTAGGATCTTCAAAAAAAGAGTCGGAAGCGTTTGCGCTGCGCGGGTATACGACAAACAGCTTATTTTGTGCCCCGTCAAGGTCTTCCGTCCTTGCAATAATGCGGCTGCCGTCCGCAGTAGCATTTTTTCCTGCAACAAAGCCTGTACACGGAAAAACCGATTGTATTGCCGTAAAAGCGGCACAGACAATCCACATAAAGTATCTTTGTTTTTGCATACTATGCCTCATAAGTTAAAAACAGTATAACACAAGATATTGTTTTTTTAAAGACGGCGATTTTTTTATGCTTGCTCTAAGACGGTAAAAATGTTATACTCCGAAAATGAAAGCTGCAATATTTTTCGGTTCAAAATCGGACACGGGTACGATGAAAAAAGCCGCCGACGTTTTACGCGAATTCGGCATAGACTATTCCGCTTACGTACTGTCCGCCCACCGCACGCCCGATTTGCTTGCCCAAACGGTTAAGCAAGTCGAAAACGAGGGCTGCGAGGTTATCATCGCCGGAGCCGGCCTTGCCGCGCACTTACCCGGCGTTATCGCTTCGGCTACGGTACTTCCCGTTATCGGAGTTCCGCTCGAATGCCTTTTTTCCGATTCGCAGGGGCGGTCTTCCAACGGCCTCGGAGGGATGGATGCCCTTTTGTCGATAGTACAAATGCCCAAACAGATTCCCGTCGCCTGCGTCGGCATAAACAATGCCGCAAACGCCGCATATTTGGCAGCCGAAATCCTTGCGGTAAAATATCCCGAACTAAAAGAAAAATTAAAACAATTCCGCACTCGCTTGGCGCAGGATGCAGCCGAAAACGGCGGAACGGGGGTAATATTATGAGTGACAATACCGTAAAAAAACTGGACATGCTCTACGAGGGCAAGGCAAAAAAGGTTTTTGCAACCGATAATCCCGATTTGGTTATCCTTGATTACAAGGATTCGGCCACCGCTTTTAACGGCGAAAAAAAGGGAACAATTGACGAAAAAGGTATTATGAACAATACCATCGCCGATATGCTGTTTGAACTGCTTGAAAAAAAGGGCATTCACACCCACTACGTGCGCCGCATAAGCGAGCGCGAAACCCTGTGTAAAAAGGTGAGCATTATTCCGCTCGAAGTAATTGTGCGCAATGTTGCCGCAGGCTCGTTCAGTAAACGGCTCGGCGTTCCCGAAGGTTCGGCCCTTAAAACGACGATATTCGAAATCTCCTATAAGGACGACGCTTTGGGAGACCCGCTTATTAACGATTATCACGCGGTGGCCATCGGAGCTGCGACCTGGGACGAACTTAAAGTCATCTACGAGGTAACGGCAAAAATCAACGATATTTTAAGCGCCTTTTTTATCGAGCGCGGCATACGCTTAATCGACTTTAAAATCGAATTCGGGAAAGACTCGCAAGGCAATATCCTTCTTGCCGATGAAATATCGCCTGATACCTGCCGCTTTTGGGATGCAAAAACAAACGAAAAGCTCGACAAGGACCGCTTCCGCCGCGATATGGGCAATGTAAAAGAAGCCTATGTCGAAATTCTTAACAGGATGAAAAATTGAGCGGCTGTACATTGTGTGATGATAAGCTGCACGAAGCGTGCGGTGTTGCCGGTATTTATTTGAATAAGGGCGCAGACGGTGCCGGAAAACTGTGCTATTATGCCCTTCATTCATTGCAGCACCGCGGTCAGGAAAGCGCAGGCATTGCCGTATCGGACGGTACAAATATCGAACGGCACAAGGCGATGGGACTGGTGAGCGAGGTCTTTAACGCTTCCGTTCTGCAGCCCATTCACGGCCATATTGCTGTCGGGCACGTTTTGTATTCGACTTCGCAGCACGCCCATATCGAAAACGCCCAGCCTTTTGTAACAAGGTCTAAACTCGGCGCTATTGCCGTTTCTCATAACGGGAACTTGGTAAACTATGAACAGTTAAAAGAATTGCTCGAAGAAACCGGCTCGACCTTTATATCTCAAAGCGATTCGGAAGTTATTATAAAACTTATCGGTAAAAACTATAAAAAGGGCATGGAGCGCGCTTTAACCGACACCATTCAAATGATAAAAGGTTCATTCGCCCTCTGCGTTATGACCGAAAAGTGTTTGGTAGGTGCGCGCGACCCGCAGGGAATCCGTCCCCTGTGTTTGGGAAAAACCGAAAACGGCTGGATGCTTGCAAGCGAAAGCTGCGCCCTCGATGCAGTCGGTGCGGAATTGGTGCGCGACATTCAGCCCGGAGAAATCGTCATTATAAACGAAGACGGGGTTTTATCCTTTGAGTTTGGCGAGCGCACGGCAAAGCAAACCTGTCTGTTCGAATACATATACTTTGCCCGCCCCGATTCGATTATCGACGGTATTCCCGTTCAGGAAGCCCGATTGCGCATGGGAGCGGTGTTGGCAAAAGAAAGCGGTGTCGAAGCCGACGTGGTTATCGGGGTTCCCGATTCGGGCTTGGGCTCTGCAATGGGCTATTCCGCCGCTTCGGGCATTCCCTATGCGATGGGAATTGTGAAAAACAAATATATAGGGCGAAGCTTTATCGCTCCGACGCAGGATGCGCGCGAAAAAACCGTTTTTGTAAAATTGAACGCTTTAAAAAGCGATGTAAACGGTAAGCGCGTGGTGATTATAGACGATTCGATTGTACGCGGAACAACGGCTCATCGCCTTATCGACGTACTGCGCCGCGCGGGAGCAAAGGAAGTGCATTTCCGCATTTCATCGCCTCCGGTAAAGTTTCCCTGCTATTTCGGTATAGACACGCCCTGCCGTGCGGACTTGATTTCGTCTTCGCTGACGGAAAAACAAATTTGCAAAAAAATCGGCGCCGATTCGCTTGCCTTTATTTCCATAGAGGGAATGATAAGCGCTTTAAAAGACTTGTGCCCTGCCGCGACGGGCTATTGTACGGGCTGTTTTACGGGAGAATATCCCATGCCCGCGGCCGGAGAACTGTCCGGCAAGCGTATATAACCCCTTTTACGGGATGCTTTTGCGGCAGGTCTTTATGCAGCCGGCCGCCTTGCGCGGGCGGTACAAACTATAACAAAACGGGGGAGTACCGAATACATGGATTATAAACAAGCGGGAGTTGACGTACACGAGGGTTACCGCGCCGTCGAAAAATACAAGGCCGAAGTAAAGCGTACCCTTATTCCGGGTGTTTTAAACGGTATCGGCGGCTTTGCGGGCATGTTCGAAGTTCCGAAAGGCTACAAAGAGCCGGTTATGGTTTCCGGTACCGACGGTGTGGGAACCAAACTCGATATAGCCTTTGCCCTTAAAAAATACGATACGGTCGGTATAGACTGCGTGGCCATGTGCGTAAACGATATTTTATGCTGCGGCGCACGTCCCCTGTACTTTTTGGATTATATCGCATGCGGCGCTTTGGATTCGTCGGTCGCCGCTGATTTGGTAAAAGGAATTGCCGACGGCTGCGTGCAATCCGGCTGCGCCCTTTTGGGCGGCGAAACGGCGGAAATGCCGGGCTTTTACGATAAGGGAAAATACGATATTGCAGGCTTCAGCGTCGGAATTGCCGAAAAAGCTCATATTATAAGCGGAGAAAAGATAAGCGAGGGGGATGTACTTATCGGCCTTGCCTCAAGCGGGGTGCATTCAAACGGCTTTTCTCTGGTGCGCCGCCTCGTAAAAGATTTGGAGCGCCCCTTCGGAACTTCTTCCATAGGTCTTACGCTTTTGGAGCCGACGCGCATTTACGTTAAACCCGTCCTCGATTTGTTGGACAAACTCGACCATTGCGCAACATCGGCGGTGCGCGGCATGGTGCATATTACGGGCGGCGGCTTTTACGAAAATATTCCGCGCATGTTTACCGCAGCGGATGCTGTCCGCCGAAGTCAAGGTAAAGCCCCCCTGTGCGCCCGCATACGCAAAGACAGCTGGCCGGTACTGCCGATATTCGATGAACTGGTTAAGCTCGGCGCCGACGCGGACAAGATGTTTTATACTTTTAATATGGGAATCGGCTTTGTGCTTGCCCTTTCGCCCGATTATGAAGCAAGGGCGCTTGAGTTTTTTAAAGAACGCGGCATTGCAGCCTATAGTATCGGAAAAGTCGGTGTGTCGCAAGCTGCCGCTTCAGGTGCCGGCGCTTCACGTGCGAAGGCGCCGGCGGCTCTGAGGCAGGAAGAGGCGGTTTTATTTGAATAAGGACTTTAAAAATGGATAGAGCAGCCGAAAATCGGTTGTCCGAAAATGCCGTGCATAAACCGAACAAAGCATGCAAAACGGCCGTCCTCGTATCCGGCGGCGGCACAAACCTGCAAGCTTTAATCGATTACGAAAAAACGCAGGCGGACTGCCCCTACCGCATTGAAGCCGTGTTCAGCGACACAAAAAAAGCTTATGCCATTGAGCGCGCCTGCAAGGCGGGAATCCGTACTGAAATCGTAAGTCCCTATGCGATTCTCGGCGCGCAAGGGGCGGCACAAGCTTCCAAAAACGAAAAACGGCAAGCCGTATCGAAGCGCATACTTGCATTATGTAAAGAGCGCGGAATAGAACTCATCGTTTTGGCGGGCTTTTTAACCGTTTTAAGCGGCAAGCTGATTGACGAATATGAAGGGCGAATTATAAACCTCCATCCCGCCCTTTTACCCGATTTCGGCGGAGAAGGCATGTGGGGGCATCACGTCCATAAAGCGGTGCTCGCATCCGGCAAAAAGGAGTCGGGCTGTACCGTTCACTTTGTCAATTCCGGCTGCGACACGGGAAAAATCATTTTGCAAAAAAAAATTCCCGTTTTGCCCGGCGACACACCCGAAACCCTTGCCGCCCGCCTTGCGCCCGAAGAACACAAGGCTATAGTCGAAGCGGTATGCGCTGTAGCCGGTACGATTGGAAACACGGCTGCACATACGGCGGCTGTACAGCCGCTCGGCTCTTAAACGTTTGTTGCGGCGTTTTTACGTATTTCAGTCAATTCTTTGTTTAATGCCATTGTTTTTTGCGTTTGTATAAGCAGTCGCTGTGCCAAAAGCTTGGATAAAAATATTCCGTAATGCGGGTTTGTGCGCAAAAGATTTAAAAATACATCTTTGGGAATTTTTATGAGTTTTCCGTTCCCGATTGAAAGAATTGTTGCCGAACGCCTGTCGTTTAACAAAAAAGCCATTTCGCCTATAAACATATCGTTCGTCGTTAAAACCGATACCAGCTTACGATCCGCATATACCGCATATTTGCCCGAAACGATAAAAAATAAATTATTTGTTCGTTCGTTTTGAAGACATACCACTTCTTTGTCTTTATAATCTACGGTTTCGTAGGGCGACATAATACCCGGAATCGTATTTGCCGAAGCTTTTTCCTTTGTATTTATAAAAAACCCGACTTCATTTCCTTTTTCGTTATAGGTTAATCCGCTGACAAGGTTTTCGGATATATGTATTCC
This sequence comes from Treponema sp. OMZ 840, assembly GCF_050937815.1. Lineage (NCBI taxonomy): Bacteria > Pseudomonadati > Spirochaetota > Spirochaetia > Treponematales > Treponemataceae > Treponema > Treponema sp. OMZ 840. The sequence goes on along the minus strand of NZ_JACDIJ010000004.1, from coordinate 220,414 downwards.
CATTCCGTGTATATCGGGATTTACTTTTTTATTAACCCTGCTTTTCCAATCAAAGCCTTCACCGTCGTCTTTAATTAAAAATTCCGTTTTTTTACTGTCTATTCGGTACGAAATATGTATACGCTTTTTTTTATTTTCAGGCAAAAGGGCTTTTTGCTTTATAAACGTAAGTATGTCATTACCCTGTTCAAGCCATGCGGTTTTTTCTTCATAAGTAATACCGCAATTTCCGTGCTCGAGCGCATTAAAAAGTAATTCCATAAGAACTGTTTGAAGCTTGCTGCGTGTGTCCGTATTTATACGGTTGGAACTGTAAAGGTAGTTAAGTAAAAAGCTTGTGTATACTTGTATGTCTATCGGGTCATTGCTGCATACAAAAGAACCCGTTTCCGTTGCTCCCAACTGTTCTTGCATTCCCCTGCTGAATAAAAATTGTTGATTTTGCCATAAGATTTGAAGCAAACGCAAAAAGTTAGCCGTAAATTGTTGGCGGGTTTGTACTATTAAAATATTACTGTTTTTTTCTTCTTCGATTGCTTCAAGCTGTTCTATATCGGCAGCAATAGCGATAATTCCCCCGTTATGCAGCCAGGGATCCGCACCGATTGTTTCCAATAATGTATAACAGTCAATAATTTCCGACGTAAAATCCAATACCTTTATTTCAGGCAATTCATAATTGATATATTTAATTATTTCCTCAGTATCCGCGCATATATCAAAATCAAAATAAGCGCTGTATTTTTTACATGCCGTATCGATGATTGAGATGATATCGGAATCGGCCGTTGCGGCTAAAATTTTTTTCATGCAAAACTCCTACTTTTTGTTATATATATCACAAATATACCAAAAAAGGTGTCCAAAAACAATGACTTTTAAAACACCTCTTAACGAACGGAATTTCAATACTTTACATTTTAGCATATTATTGATATATTTTTAAAGATACAAACGATGTAAAATCGTTTCTTTTTAGTTTTAAGCTGACCGATAGCATTGTTTTCGAAAATTTGGAGGTTTTTATGATAAAAACAGTAAAAGATGTCGATTTAGCAGGCAAGCGCATTATTATGCGTGTCGATTTTAACGTTCCCATGAAAGAAGGCGTTGTGCAAGACGATACCCGTATCCGCGCCGCTCTTCCCACCATTCAGTATATTTTGGAGCAAAATCCCAAAAGCCTTGTATTGATGAGCCATTTGGGAGACCCTAAAAAGGACGTAAAAAAAGCCGAAGAAAAGGCCGCTAAAGACGGAAAGCCCTTCGATAAAGAAGCTTTTATAAACGGCAAAAACCGCATGAAGCCCGTTTCCGAGTATTTGTCAAAACTCTTGGGAAAACCGGTTGCCTTTGCTTCTTCCTGTTTGGGACAAAAAGCCGCCGTAGACGCTTTATCCGGCGGTGCGGTTATGATGCTCGAAAATACGCGCTTTGAAGCGGGCGAAACCTCCAAAGACATGGAAGAACAAAGGGCTATGGCAAAAGAATTGGCAAGCTACGGCGATATCTATGTAAACGACGCCTTCGGAACCGCCCACCGCGCCCACGCTTCAACCGCCACTATTGCGGAATTTATGGACGTAAAGGTCGGCGGTTTTTTGATGGAAAAAGAAGTTAAATATCTTGAACCCATGGTTACGAATCCTCCCAAACCCATGACGGCGATTATCGGCGGTGCAAAGGTGTCTTCCAAAATTGCGGTTTTGGAAAGCCTGCTTAAAAACGCATCCGCCCTCATTATCGGAGGCGGTATGGCCTATACCTTTTTAAAGGCGCAGGGACACACCATCGGTAAATCTTTGGTTGAAGACGATTTTATCGATACGGCTAAAAACCTTTTAAAAGCCGCTCAGGAAAAAAACGTGCGCATTATCCTTCCCCTTGACCATGTGTGCGCCGAAACCTTCAGTGCCGATGCAAAGCCCGTAAGCGTTGACGGCCTCGACATAGCCGACAATCTGATGGGTATGGATGTCGGTCCTAAAACCCTTGCCCTGTACAAGGAAACGATTTTACAGTCCAAGTCCATCGTATGGAACGGTCCTGTGGGCGTTTTTGAGTTCGAAAACTTTGCCAAGGGAACGGGAGAAGTCGCCCACCTTGTTGCTGAAGCAACCTCCAAGGGAGCCGTAAGCGTTGTAGGCGGCGGAGATTCGGTTGCGGCGGTTAATAAGTTCAACCTTGCTTCCAAGATGAGCCACGTTTCAACCGGCGGCGGTGCCTCCCTCGAATTCCTCGAAGGCAAAACCTTGCCGGGAATTGCGGTGCTGGAGAGTAAATAGTTTAAAAATCGCACCTCCGTGTGCGATTTTTAACTTCGGTTTTGCACTCTGTGCAAAACCGCTTATCTATAGCGTTTGCATACATCCGTGTATGCGCTTAAAAAAAAGTAAAACTCCTTATTTTAAGCTCTTGCGTACATCCGTGTACGCGCCGGAAAGCAAAAATAATATATAAAGCTTTATTGTACCTCCGTGTGCGATTTTTAACTTCGGTTTTGCACTCTGTGCAAAACCGCTTATCTATAGCGTTTGCATACATCCGTGTACGCGCCGAAAAGCAAAAATAATATATAAAGCTTTATTGTACCTCCGTGTGCGATTTTTAACTTCGGTTTTGCACTCTGTGCAAAACCGCTTATCTATAGCGTTTGCATACATCCGTGTATGCGCTTAAAAAAAAGTAAAACTCATTATTTTGGGCTTTTGCGATATTTTCAATAGAAAGATTCATAGCAAGCAGGTTTTTTGCCGTTTCAAGTTTAGTTCGGTAAAAGCCGTCTGTTTAGCTTCAAAATAAGGCCGCATTCGCCGTTCATGGTCGAATAAGGCATTTGCAATTGATTTTTATTTGTCCGCCTATTATACTTTACAATAAGGAGAATTATCATGTTTAAATTGACTTATACCAAAAATCAAAAAATTGCCGATGATATTGCTCTAAAATTGGACTCTTTTCCGGATGAAAAACTGTTCCGCATCGATACCCTTGCTTTAGCTGCGGAATTCGGTTTGACTAAGGATGAAATAATCGACATTTTTATTCAAGGTGTGTATGACGGATTTTTTTTGCTCGACTGGATGTATCATTGTCCTGTTTGCGGAACTATCGCTGCGGAAACCTTATCGATTAATGAGGCAAAATCAACGGATTTTTGCCCGGCATGTCATGGCGAATTCGTTAATTCGTTGGATGACAATATCGAAGTTTCTTTTTCAGCCCATCCGAACATACGCGAAATTCCCGCTCACATAAAAGAAGCATACAAAAAGCAAACCGATGCGGATGTTGCAGCGGGCAATTATCTTACGTGGAAAAAGTATAATGTATTGCGCGGTATAGATCTTATTCAAAACAATACCTACCGCGAACTTATGAGCGCCGATGTTTTAATTTCCGATCAATCATTGCAAATTATGAAAATTACCGTTTTGTTTACCGATATAAAAGGTTCGACGCAAATGTATTCCGATTTGGGCGATGCAAGGGCATTTTCTCTTGTCCGTGAGCATTTTAGAATTCTGTTTGACGTAATAAAAGAATTCGGCGGAGTTCCGGTAAAAACCATCGGCGATGCGGTAATGGGCGCTTTTGTCAGTCCGCAAAAAGCGGTTGCGGCAACCTTGGAAGCTCAAAAACGCTTAATAGCGCATTATGCGTCCAAGCCCGAAAATGAAAAAATAGAAGTGAAAATAGGCGTACATTCGGGCGCCGCTATTATAGTTACTTTAAACAACCGGCTCGACTATTTCGGTTCGACGGTAAATACCGCTGCACGTATACAAGCGTCGGCTTTACCGAATGAAGTTGTCATATCGGAAGAATTGTTTAACGATGAGGATATCAAACGGACGATTGCAAAAGTTTCAAAAACCGTAAAACGGCACCGATTGGAGTTTAAAGGTTTGGAAGGCGAATACACAGTATATCATATTCCCGTTTGCGGTTAAGACTGCGACTAAGACTAAGACAAGCTATGCTAAGCATTTGAGTATGCCGATTGCTCATAAAGCTGTACATATTCAAATGCTTTAATACTATTCCGATTATTCTAAGCTTTCGGCAAGTTTTTTGCCGAGCGCTTTTAAGTCGGTAAGGTTTTGCGCGCTTGCCGTGCCCTGCCATTCAAGACTTTCAAGGTTTGTCCAGCGGAGGTTTGCAGTCAACTGTTCGTATTCTTTTTGGGCTCCGCCCGACCAGCCCCAGCTTCCGATGCGTGCGACGGTTTTATTGTAAATGTGTTTTCGCGCAAACATATCGAGTACGTGAACGGCAGGCGGATACATTTTGTATTCGTAGGTGGGGAAGGCGAGGGCAAGCCCCTTCGAACGCAGTGCTTGGGAGAGCACGTGCGACAGCGGGGTTTCGGGAATATTCAAAAGCGTATACGGAATGCCCGCCTCTTTTATGCCTTCGATAAGCGCTTCGGTTCCCCGTGCGGTGTTCCCGTACATTGAGCCGGATATAACGCAAATGTGTTTATCCTGCTCGCCGCCCGTATTGTAGCCTGCGTATTTTGTAAAGCGTTCGACGATGGCGCCGGGATTTTTACGCCACACGATGCCGTGTGAGGGCGCAATCACCGCAATGTCCAAATCTTTTAATTTTGCAAGGGCATTTTTTACGGGAACGCCGAAAGAGGCGACGACGGTTGCGTAATAGAGCAGACATTCTTCTTCAAACATGCGGTGTTCGTTTTCGGAAAATTCATCGTCGAATACACGGCCTTCGGGTAAAGCGCCGTAAGAGCCGAAACCGTCGCAGGAAAACAGGGTTTTTGAAGAACTTTCGTAGCTCATCATCGTTTCCGGCCAATGGATATTCGGCGTTTCATAAAAGGTTAAAACCAGTTCATCGCCCGAATTGCAGCCCTTACCCAAAGAAAGACTGTCGCCGTTTTTAACGGTTTTGATACGTTCCCAGTCTTTTTCTTCAAGTTTAACGAAATTTTTGAGCAGTGCGGCGGCTTTTTCCGTACAATAAATATGCAGTTTGGTGTTGCGCTTCATCAAATCAGCGACACAGGCGGTATGGTCGCATTCCATATGGTGCATAACCAAAACATCCAAGTCTTCAATCGAAAGCCCGTAAAGCTTTAATTGATTTTCTATTTGTTCGTCGGCATGTTCCCACTCGCTGTATAAATCGATAAGCGCTTTTTTTTCGCCGGTAAGAACATAGCAGTTAACCGATACGCCGCGTTCTATTTTCCAAAAACCTTCAAAATAGGGAGAGTTGCAAATATTTGCATGAAGCACCCCTATATCGGGATTAATAAGTTTTGTATTCATAACATAAGTATAACGATTTTCGCGTTATTTTGCAAGGTGATAAAAAACGGGCGGTTGCAAAGAGGAAATTTTGCAAGGGAGCGAGTTGGAAATCCGGCCGATATATGATATAATCGGTTTCTATGATACGCGGAATTTTATTTGATGTGGACGGAGTACTTATCAACTCGGAAGAGCAAATTGCTCAAGCATGTATTGAATTTTTTAAAAGGCGCGGCGTGAATGCCGTTCCTGCGGACTTTGCACCCTTTATCGGGGCGGGAGAAAACCGCTTTATAGGCGGGGTTGCCGAAAAATACGGTTTGACAATAGATATTGAAGCGGCAAAAATTGAAGCTTACGGTATTTACGATGAACTGATTTCCGGCACCGACTGCGTTATGAAGGGAACGGCCGATTTTATCCGTAATGCGAAAAAAGCCTCTCTTAAAACGGCGCTTGCTACGAGTGCGGATAAAATCAAGCTGGATATCAACTTAAAAGCAATCGGTTTTTCAACCGGCGGCTTCGATTATGCGGTGTGGGGCAATAAGGTAACGCATAAAAAGCCCGACCCCGAAATATATCTTACGGCGGCGGCGGGCCTCGGACTGAATGCGCGAGACTGCCTTGTGGTGGAAGATGCGCTCAACGGCGTACAGGCTGCAAAGGCCGCAGGTGCCCTTTGTATCGGCTTATTGGGTTCTTTCTCCGAGGAAGAGCTTAAAAATGCGGGTGCGGATATCGTCTTAAAGGATTTAAGCTTTTTCGGCTCCTTTTCTTCGCATGAAGAATTCAAGGACAGACTTGAAGCGCTTGTAAAATAGGGGAATGGCCTGTATAAAGCTTAAAAATCTCTATATCAAACCGGGCGGATATGCTGATATTCCGGATATGCGGATATTATCGATAAATTTGACAAGATAAAGATTGTTATGTATAGTAATATCTATAGAACGGTATTGTTATGAATGCGTTAAAACCGGTAAATATTTTAGACTCCATAATTCCGATCGGCAGATTCAATAAGGGTGAAGCACATAAAATTTTTTCAGAAGTGAAAAAAAAGGGACTTAGAATTGTTGTAAAAAACAATGTACCCGAATGCATTTTAATAAGTCCCCGGGATTATCAGAATATATTGGATGACTATGAAAATCTTTTATTGCTGACGGAAGCGCAAAAAAGAGAAACCGACAATGCGGTGCCTATATCTCAGGAAGAAATTCTAAAAAAATATAATATTTCACAATCCGATCTCGATGATATAGACGTAGAGTTGGATTAGCGTATGTGGGGTATCAAATATCATCCGAAAGCCGAAGCGGAACTGTCAAAATTGGATGAATCGGTCAGAAGAGCGGTTCTAAAAGGCATTTTAAAGGTTGCACAAAACCCCTTGCCGCAAAATGAAGGCGGGTACGGAAAACCCCTAGGTACAAAAGCGGGAACCGATTTAACAAACTACTTGAAAATAAAATTTAAAAAACTCGGAATGAGAGTCGTATATAAATTAATACAAGATGAAAAAACAAAGGAAATGTATATTTTGGTTATTGCGGCAAGATCGGATAATGAAGTATATATCCGTGCAGAAAAAAGAATATAAAGCCCGGTACCCGCTTCAACGCTGACAAACGGAACTATACCTGTTTGCAAGCTAAGCGCATGGTAGACACAGCCCGGCGGGTCGGAAACGGAGTAAAAGATGAAAAAAATAGTAGGTTTATTAATGTTCTTTTTGTCATTTTCTATTTTTGCAAATGAATTAAAAATTCAAAAAATAAGATTAATTAAAACTATGACATATGATAAAAACGATAAATATCGGTATTCACCTTTAAAAATGTTTGATAAAAAAAATGATACCGCTTTTGCAGTTCCTCTAAATGAAACTTATGATGATTTAGTATTAATTCTACACTTTGATAAAGAATATGAATTTGATGAAATTAATATAAGTGCAGGATATTTCGATTCAAAATGGTACTTAAAGAATTATAGAATAAAAGAAATAAATTTTATTTTTAATTATAATGACACAGGTTCTGATAAATTAAAAGAAAGTTTTATTTTAAAAGATGAAATGGTTTCTCAGAAATTAAAGTTTTCTGAAAAACGAAAAGCAAAAGATATTTGGATTAAAGCTAGAAGTTACTATCCCAGCAGTGCTTATGATGATGTATGTATTTCAGAAATGAGTTTTAGTAATAATGGAAAAGAATATGATATAGTAATAAGACCTGCTCGAAATTTTTATGGAAGCAAATACGAATATGATATTGAGGGAAACCTGGTAAAAGAAACTATTTGCAGAGATCACTTGAACTATGATTTAAATTATTATCGAAAGGATAATCAGTTTATCGGTAAATGTGAATATATCGATGAAGATAACGTACCGCAACAATTTGACTATAAAAAAATTACTTATTTAAAAAATGTTATTGAAATTGTAATCGGGAGAAATTATATAAAACATTACTATGATAATAAAAAACTGTTACGTTCGGAAGTAACGAATTACAACGGAGAAAAATATAATTTAAATTATTATTATAAAAATGGTATACTGGATCATACGGATTATGGAGAATTTATTTATGAAAACGGGTTATTAAAAGCATATATTGCCTATGATCATTATTATCATTCTTCTCCCGATGATTATGTTACTGATAATGTTAATAAAGAATTTTGTTCTTACTATTTAGAGTATAATGAAAAAAATCAGGTTATAAAACGAACTGTTTGGAGTTTTTCCGGGTACTCAGCTGTAAGATAAGATATAACACAGTTTTCAAAACCGACAGATTGTTGAAACAAAACTTGGGTGTAAAACAATTTTAAAATAGAAACAGGCTAGCGTATGTGGGGTATAAAATACCATCTTATTGCGGCAAACCGCAAGTAAAACCGGGCGGCGCCGTTTGAGCCGCCCGGTTTAAACTTACTTTAAAACTTACTTTCGCTCCAGCATCAGGGTTTTGGAAGGCTGATCGCATACTTCGGAAGGACCGAAATACTGAATGGCGCCGGGGAACAGATAATCGGTTTTTACGGCCCATTTATCGCGCTGCGAAGCGAACTTTTTAAAGGGCTTTCCGTTTAACTCAACTAAAGCTTTTTTTATAACAGGCTTTTTACTTCCGTGGCGCTGTTCCATATTCATCATCATCGTAAGCGGAACGCCGCCTGCCGTCCATTCTTTTGCGGGTTTTACCAAGCCGCGCACGGACGAAAGATAACCGGTTAAGCCGCCTGCAATAAGGATAAAGGCGTTGTAACCGAGTGCATAGCAATAGTCCGCGTCAAAGTTTGACGGGAAGGCGCAGCGGCCTTCATAGCCGAAAAAGTGCGTATAGGAGCTGAATTTTCCGCGATAGGTACCTTCTTTTTTCATTTGGGCAAGGCGTTTTTCGACGGCTAAAGCTAAAAGTTTTTCGGTGTCGATGCGGCTTACCTGTACGTTACCGTGCGGGTCGCGGTCGGCTAAAAATTGGTCGGCGATTGCGACGGGTAAAGCGTCGAAGGCGTCGAAGGATTTTTGCGAAAGGTTCGATTTAAGCCATGCTTTTTTTTGCTCAAAGCCGTGCAAGCTTTCGAACTCGTCTTTTTTAAGCGCCATTTTATCGTTTAATTCGGCGATAAGGGCTTTTATTTCGGGAATGAATTCGACCAAACCTTCGGGAATAAGTATCAAACCGAAATTTTCTCCGTTTTCGGCGCGCTTTGCGATTACCGCACAAATCTCATCGGTTACTTCGCGCAATGTCGATTTTTTCGTTTCCACTTCTTCGGATATAAGGCAGATATTCGGCTGGGTTTGCAGGGCGCATTCGAGGGCAATGTGGCTTGCCGAGCGTCCCATTAATTTAATAAAGTGCCAGTATTTTTTTGCCGAATTCGCATCGCGCGCCAAGTTGCCGATAAGCTCCGAATAGGTTTTGCATGCGGTATCGAAACCGAAGCTGGCTTCGATAAGGTCGTTTTTCAAATCGCCGTCTATGGTTTTCGGAACGCCTATTACCTGCGTTTTTATTTTATGCGTTTCAAAATATTCGGCAAGCAATGCCGCGTTCGTATTCGAGTCGTCTCCGCCGATAATGACAAGGGCGTCCAATTTATTTTTTTTAGCGGTTTCTGCCGCGGCGGCATATTGTTCGGGCGTTTCGATTTTTGTGCGTCCCGAACCTATTATATCGAAGCCGCCGGTGTTGCGGTGTTCGTCGATAATTTTATCGTTGAATTTGATAAAAGCGTTTTCGAGCAATCCCGAAGGGCCGCCTTTAAAGCCGAGCAAAACGGAATCCGCATTGCCTTTTTTTAAACCGTCATATAAGCCGCAGATAACATTGTGGCCGCCGGGTGCTTGGCCGCCCGAAAGAATAACGCCGACTTTGATTTTTTTAAGTGCGGCCGGATTTTTGCCTTTTTGCACTTGGGCAAGAGGTTTTCCGTATGTATGGGCAAAAAGCTCTTTTAACTCCTGCTTGTCCGAAACGGCTTCGGTTTTTTTGCCGAAGCTTAAAGTCAGATTTTCCACCTTCCCGTTTAATACGGCGGGAAGTTTTGGCTTATACGCATAGCGCGCGCTGTGCAAAGCGGAAACGGTTTTCATCTGTAACTCTCCTTAAACGTGTAAAACTTCCGCGCAAAACCTTTCCGATTTTTATTTTTTGTATTGCGGAACGGGGGATTCGGCAGCGGTAAGCAAAACCGAAAATGCGGAATTACCGTTTATTGTATCGAAATATGCCGGAAAATACAAGACTGTCGTTTATGCAAAAAAAGTCTTTTAAGAAAATCTACATGAGCGGGGTAAATAAGCGGCAAAAACCCCACCATGCTTTTTGCAAAAGCGGCCGGCTGTTCAGCCATGCCAAGCTGTATTTTGTACACTTTTTACAATCTTCCAAAAATATGGAAGAATATTTTTGCGCAAAAAATTCATCATAAAAAAATACATTCGCTTCATAGTGCAGTTCAAAGCTGCGGCTGTCTATATTACATGAGCCGATTGTTACAATTTTTTCGTCTATAATGAGCGTTTTCGCATGAATAAAACCGGGATATTTGTAAAAGCGTACGCCCGAAGGTAAAAGGTCCCGAATAAAAGAAAAAGCGGCCGCCCTCACATAAAATTTATCCCATTGACCGGGAATCATGATGGATACCTTTATGCCCGAATTTGCCGCAATTTTTACGGCCGAAAAAAAAGCGGCGTCGGGGGTAAAATACGGTGTTTGTATGTATATGCTTTTTTTTGCGCTCATAATCATACGTATCATTGCGTCTTTTATTTCGGTATGATCTCTGGTATCGGGTCCGGAAGCGATGATTTGAGCGGGAATGCGCGAGGTTTCATCGGGTACTTCCGTTTTAAGCGCTTGCAAAATGTTTTTATTTGCCGAGTTGATTTTATCTTGTACGACAGCGGGCGACGGCCAGGATTTTGCCGAAAACTTTTTTTTGCCGCTTGCAACCGAATACCAGTCGACCAAAAAAATGTTTAAAAGCGACAAAACACAGCTTCCCGTTAAACGCACATGGGTATCGCGCCATACAACCTTTCCTAAGCCCGCATATTCGTCGCCGACATTAAATCCGCCGGTATAAGCGATTTTTCCGTCTATAATGACGATTTTTCGGTGATTTCTGAAATTTAAAGACCACGGACTGCCGGTTTTTACGGCAAAAAAGGGCAGGGTCATACCGCCTGCATTATCGAGTTCGGCAAAAAAAGAGCGCGGGGTTGTAAAGGAGCCTATATCGTCGTATAAAAGGCGCACTTCCAAACCTTCTTGTGCTTTTTTGCACAGCAAATCAAGAAGTTTTTTCCCCGTTTTATCTTTATGAATAATAAAATACTGCAAATATACGGATTTTTCGGCTTTTGCAATATCCCTGTATAAGGCAGCGAATTTTTCCTCGCCGCAGGTAAATATTTCGGCCGATTTTGCAAAAGTAACCGGACTGTTGCCGTAGTTCAAATTCAATTCAATAAGCGATGCATATTCGTTCATGACGGTATTGGGAAGTTTGCCCGCTTGGGCGGAAAAAAAAGCTTGTTGATCGCTCATTAATTGCTTTGTTTCTTCTTTGACGTATTTTTTTGCGATTTCCATTTTGCGTGTTTTGGTAAAAAAATGTCCGCTGAACAAAAAGTATAAAACAATGCCGATACCGGGTAAAAAACTTAAAGTCAGTATCCATGCAAAACGTCTTCCTGCATCCTGCTTTTCAAAAAACAAAATAAACACGATAAACATATAGTTTATGGCGCTTAATATGCTGATAAAAATCGACCAAAAGTTTTCCATACTTTTATTTCTCCCTGTACTCCGACCCTTAAAGAAAAATCGCCGTTCCTATACGGAAACCTATGCCGCCGGATGTACCGGCCGTATATGTATAATACAAGCCCGCCAAGGGCATACATATCGTTTTGGGTATTAAATATGAAAATTCCGCACCGCAATATCCGGTTCCCGGACTGTAAATTCCTTTTTCGCTGAAGGGTAAAAACCATGCAGCAGATAGATGAATTGCATAAAAATTCCGTTGAATTGCGCACGAAAGCCCCGTTTTGAGCCTGCCGCCGAATGGGTACAGCATTCCGCGGCTATCGCCGAATACGGCTGTTTGAGAAAGCGTTATGCATACAGGTTTGACGTTTACGGCGATCGCAGCGCCTGCAGCCAAACCGCTTTCATTAAAAATACTTATTCCGTTTTGCGACGAATAGCCGTAATGTATAAAAGCGCCGTAATATAAAAAATGTGCTTGTGCCGCCGCCTTTAACGCAGCTTGTACGATAAAGGGACTTTGACTTTGTGCGCGTATTTCGGTTCCGATACTGCATGATGTTTCCAAAAAACGAAGCGGCGTATATGCGAACGAATAAAAAAGGGGAGCCGAATTAAAACCGTTTTTTAAAGAAAAATCGCCGCCTGCAGTGTAAGCGGTATATATGCCGCCCTTTGGCATAAGGCGAAGGGACGGCACAATACCCGAGGATATACCCGAAGCCGATTGAGGCGTCAGCGGGTAAAATAAAGAAGGGTCTATAAAAACCTCGATACCGTCGGACAATAAAAAAGCTTCATCATTTTCGCCCCGTGTTTTTAGATATGCCGTATATACGCCCTGCTCCGGAATTGTTCCGTCAAAGCTGCGTCCGTTCCAATATACGTTTTGTTTTTCTTCGGTAAACGGCGGCAAATTGTGAGCGTATACGAGATTTCCCGTTTTATCGTATATTTCGAGTATTCCCTTTCCCGGTGCGGTAACGGAAAAGTTAAAACCGCATATACCTAAGCTGCCCGGATTGTAGGGGTTAAAACGTTTTTTTTGTGCGGCAAAAGAGGTTAATTCAAAAACCGCTTCATTCAGGTGACAATCGACATTCACCTCCGTTTCCCTAAATACATAAACCCTTACCGGGGCACTGTATTTACCGAATTTTTTTACTTGTACCGTATGCTCGCCTTCGCTTACTTGCAGTGTCCATTCGGAGTTTTGGATACCGATTTGCGATGCATTTTGTGCCGTGCGGTGTGCGTTTTTTTTTGTTTGGGACGGTTTCGCCGCACCTAAAGAAAAGCATATGAAAAAATCGCCTTTTTTATTGCCGTCTATGTACAGTTCCGCATCCGCTTCGTCTGCCCGTATGTGTAAAATTCCGGTGATGCTTTTCAGTTCGGCACGTATTGTGTATTCCGTACCGCTTTCCAGCGTACATTCGAATTCCTGCCGGTAAAAGCCGTCTTTTTCAATTCGCAGTTTATAGCTGCCGGGCAGGATATCTGTCAATTTAAGCGGAGTGTTTCCCCGGTATGTATTGTTCACATATACTTGCGCTGCCGATACGTTTGCACGTATATCCAATGCCGAAAGTAAAGAGTCCGTATATTTTTTTTTACCGATTTTAGGCGTTTGAGCGGAAAGTGTAATGATGGGCAAAAAAACGATCATTGCATAAATCAGTTTTTCAACTCGTTTCATAGCCGAATGATAGCATATTTACCGTTGAAAAACCAGTCCGTTTTCCGCAAAACTAAAGTAATCGGCTGTACTGATAATGATATGATCAAGTAAGTGTATGCCGATAATTTCGGAAACCTTAAGCAGCCTTTTTGTTATGTCGATGTCCTTATCCGAAGGATCGGCATTGCCCGAAGGATGATTGTGCGACAAAATAATTGCGGCGGCGCGTTCTTTTAAGGGGTCGGCAAATACTTCACGCGGATGAATAAGGGTTTGATTTAAGATTCCGACGCTTATTGTGCGGATATGCATAACTTCCTGTGCTCCGTTAAGAGATACGCATAAAAAATGTTCTTGCTTTTCGAGTGTATAATGTTGCAAAAGGGGTACTACATCCGTCGGATGAAGAATCTTTATTCCTTGAGCGACATTCAGCCTTTTACCCAATTCTATTGCCGCCGAAATAATACAGGCTTTGCTTTTACCTATACCGTGCGTATGCAAAAGTTTTTCCGCAAGATTTTCTTCGGTTGCGGTTTGCACTATATGCAAAACCTTTCCGGATAATTGCCGTACCGGTATGTTTTGTGTACCGCATCCTAAAAGGACCATAATCAATTCTTGTGTGCTTAAACTTTGTACGCCGCTTGTAAGCAGCAATTCGCGTGCCGCCGGCTTTGTCCCGCTTTTAAGAGTCAATTCCGATAGCGAATAAGCCAATTCATCCATAGCGCCTCCTCATTATTATTATAGATGTGCATATCGATTTTTTTATACATAAAATACCTTTATTGCCTTTTTTTTTAATAAAAAGTATAGTTTTAGCGTGAAAATCAAGGTCAAAAGTATTGTAAAAAGTTTTTCCGGAATGCAGCGGGGTATGCTTGTGTTATGCAGACTGCTCTTTTTGCCGTTTTGTGTGCTGATTGTTTCTTGCGTTTCGTTTTCCGGCATCCCGAAAGAACCGAAAAAAAAGAAACCGCAAAACCTTTTTTCCCCGTCGCCGATTATTGCGAATCGGGGCATTAAAACAGCCCTCGCTTTGGAACGTTTTTTTATGGCACAGGTTCCCGATGCGAATGTTTTAAAAGTTCGGCGGCTATCCCGTTTGTATGTATTTGAAAGTTCTTTGGAAGGTATCAACTCGGATATCGCTTTTGCACAAATGTGCTTGGAAACGGGTTTTTTGCGCTTCGGCGGATTGGTTACCGAGGATATGAATAATTTTTGCGGTTTGGGAGCGATAAACGCCGTTCAAAGAGGAAATCGTTTTAATACCGAACAGGAAGGCGTACGCGCTCATATTCAGCATTTAAAAGCATACGGCAGCGCCGAAGCGCTCCGTATGCCGCTTATAGATCCCCGTTACAAATGGGTTAATCCTAAAGGGAAAGCTCCCACGGTTTACGATTTAAGCGGCACGTGGGCTTCCGATCCCGATTACGGGAAAAAACTTGCGGATATTTTAAAACGCATGAGTGCTTTTTAATTTTGCTTTTCAATTTTTATATTACCCTATACGGGTGCCCGTGAATTCTTGTTCATTCAAAACGGCAAGGATATTGTTTATGTCTTTGCCGCCGGCACAAATAACTGAAATTCCCGCACTTTCGGCTTTTTTACTTGCTACCGGATCAAAGGGACTGTTTTTACCGGGGACCCATTCGTCGCCGACCATTTTGCGAAAATCGCTCCATGATATTGCATCCAGAGGGCGTGCAGCCGGATTTGATTTGGGGTCATCGGTATATACTTTTTCGATGTTTGAAAGATTTACAATCGTCTTTGCGCCGAAACGCTCTGCCAAATAGACGGCATCCGTATCGGTCGAAAAACCCGGTTTCCAGCCGGCGGCAACGAGAATGCGCCCTGAAAATTCCGTCGGTTCCGTCGGGTTATACACCACATCTTGCGGACATAAATCGGCAAAAACGGCTTTTAAAAGCTGCGCGTTAAGCCTTGTCGCCATAATACCCAGCCAATCGGCTTCGGCGCTGTCATATTCCGCCCCCTCGCAGGCTTTTGCTCCCGCATGCGATAACGAACATACGCTGCGGTATGCTTTTTGGTATATCCGCGCAGGAGCGCCGCCTCCGACGACAAAAATAAGCTTGCGTTCTTTGTCTTCATTCAGCCAAGAGCGTATCATGGCGCCGAATGCGGTTAAAAACGCCGTATCCGGTTCTGCCGGGGCAACAATGGAACCTCCCACGGACAATACCTTAATCATATAAGCCTCCTCATAAACTTTTTAAGTTTTTCAGCCCTGCGCGTTCGCGCACCGAAAAAACAAGCCGAAAAATCGAAAATCAATATACGCCTGTTACAACGGCATCTTGCCAATATGAACTGTATTTTACGGCACCTGCCGTTGTTTCTTCCCAAATGGATTGCAAAGCGTAAGATTTCGGCCGGTACACTTTTTTGCCCGTTATATGTGCGGGCTTTATATTGTTCCATCCGCGCGAAAACGTAATATGTTGGGCATCTAAATTGCCGAAATAAAAGTCTGCCGGCGATTCGTGGTTTTGAAACGCTTTGTACGGTAAACCCGCTCCCAAGGCAGGGTCGGCAGGTATCCAACCTATACCCTCAATATAAAATTCGCACCACCAATGATTGCGGCTGTGCATTTCCGAATCGACCAATATGCCGCTGTTTGTAAGAGCGGGAATTCCTGCTGTGCGTAAAAGGGTCGTATATAAAACGGCAAAGTCATGGGCATCGGCTTTTTTTGCCGATAAGGTTTTTAGAATGTCGGTGTTGTCCGCTTGAACATTCGGCAGTATTGCAATATTTGCGGTCAGCCATTCGTATATGAGTTTTGCTTGCAGCCAAGGGTTTTTTTCTTTTTTTACAATCGATACGGCAAGTTCCTTTGCTCTTTGATTATGTGACGGAATAAGGGAATTGTTTTTTAAATACTGTGCATACAGTTTTTTTGTGTCTTCACTGTAGGCTTTGACTTTGTGTGCTTGTATGTTAGATTGTATGCGGTATACGCTCAATACAAAATTATGCGAAAAATTAAGTTTTTTGCCCACAGCTTCATTTAAAATAACCTGGTGTATAAGGGTATTCATATAATTTGAAATTGAAGGCTCAGGGTTTGATCCGATAATTTCAAGGGTTTTTTGTGCTGCCGTCAATTGCGGCATGGGTATAAAAAGCGTCAGTGTTGCGTTTGTTTCGGCTTGTATGTCGCTTATATCCGCTGAAAGTTTAACCGAATAGGTACGTACATCCGAATATGTTTTTGAACCGGCACCTTCGGCAAGGGTATAAGCGTATCCGTTGCTTTTACCGTAAGGGGTTTCGACGTATATTTGACCGCTTAACGCCCCGTCGGGAATTCGAACTTGCAATTCGGTATCGCTCCAAAAATGGTAATCCATATCGAAGTCGGAACAGGGAATAAGCATGTTTTCCTGTTCTGCAGCCGTGTATCCTGATGTAAATAAAACACGCGAATTCCCCCGAAGCGTACCGAAGTGATTTCCCTTTATCGTAATCAGGGTTCCGACATACATCGGTTTTTTAGAAAGGGTTTCGATGAGGGGGAGCGCAGTTCGGGGATTATGAGTGACGGGAACGGGAATAGTTTGGCGGTTTGCAAAGATTTCGGCATCCGAACGCCCGTTTTTTGTGGATACGTAGACAAGTCCGTCTTCTATGTTATACGGAAGCACGGCTTTTATAAGCGTATCCGTCCATAAAATATATGATGACGATGTAAGCTTTCCGCCGCCGATTTCCACGTAAGAATCGGGTTCTTTTTTCGATCCGAAGTTTTTGCCGCTAAGCGTTATAATATCTCCGGGTTCGCCCACAACGGGCTGTATTTCGGTAAGTACGGGCGGCCGCTGCCTTGAAGTTGAAAGAAAAAAAAACGCATATACAAACAGGGCGGCAGTTCCCGCTACGGATACCGTTCTAAGAAGCGGATGTTTACGGAAGCGGTATAAAAATCGGGTAAAAAAACTCACTTAAACGGGTCCTTATCGCTGTAAAGGGTCAATTGTACGTTAAGGGGTTCTATAAGCGGCATTTGCGAAACGCTCGATAAGGGAATTTGTATATTTACCGTTTTTACTGTCGAAAGCTCCGGCTTAAATACATCTATAGCCGTTAATTCGGGAACATCGATATTGGGCCGATAGTTTGTACCCAGCACGGAAGCTAAGGATGCGGCGCGGATTGTTTCGCTTGCAACAATGCCGCGTTTTTGTATGGGTTCCGCGCGGACGGCGGCAGCACTGTAAAAAGAGCCGCTTTGTGCTTTAGTGGCCGCCGTTTTGAATAAGTAGGGAGGTAAAATCAACGCAAGGGCAAAAACGGCAGCGGCCGGCAAAAGCTTTAAGGAAAGCGAAACGGCATTAAATGGCCGTGCGGGCATAATCACGGTTTTATAACTTAAACGCGCTTTTAAACGCACATAGCCTTCATCGAGATCTTTTTCACAAAGCGTGTGACTTTGTGTGTCTTCGGCCAGCGCTTCGCGTAAAGCCGAATATGTTTGCAAAATGTTCCGGCAATGCGGACATGTATCGGTGTGTTTTTCAAATTCCGTTTTAAAAGGTTCTTGAAGTTCGTTATCCGCATATAAACAATGAATATCTTTATCGGGGCAAGTAGACATCGTCTTCTCCTATCAGTTTTGCAAGCTGTTCTCTGGCTCTAAAAACCCTCACTTTTACGTTTCCTTCCGTTATTCCCAAAACCCTTCCGATTTCTTTATAATTCAATTCCGCATATTCTTTTAGTATAAGCACCATCTTTAAATTAACGGGCAGCTTGTTTAAGGCTTCTTTTGTTTTTTTCATAGTTTCGGCCTTTAACAATTCCGTTTCGCCCGAATCCGTTTGACGCCGGTCTTCTTTTAAAGCCCGTTCGTATGCTTTTCGCTCCCTTGTTTTGCGTTTTGCATAATTCAAAGAAGCATTTTTTACCACCCGAATAAGCCAATATTTCGCATCGTCTAAAGACGGAAATACAAGCTGTTTTTCGTGCATCTTTATAAGCGAATCATGCACCAAATCTTCGGCCGCCTCTTCGTCATTGACGATTCTGTACGACACTTTAAAAAGGAGGGACATAACGGCGTCATATACTTTACGAAAATCCGCTTCGTTTGCAGCGTAAATGTGAGCGGATTGCGCCCCTTCCTGTCTATCAAACAAAACAGCCCCCGCAAAAGTTACATATATAGTGCATTTTTATGCGCGCATTTTGCGTCTTTATGCGCGTTTCCATATCGTTCCCTCAGGCGTATCTTCCAAAATAATGCCGCGTTCTTTGAGCATGGTGCGTATTTCATCCGCGCGCGCGTAATTTTTTTGCTTTTTCGCTTCGGTACGTTCGGCAACAAGGGCATCTATTTCCGTATCGCCGGTACTGTCCGAAGCGCTTTTTATTTCGGCGGCTTTTTTTTCCGCTTCGTCCGAAAAGGCGAGGGCGCTTTTAATAAGCTGTAAGCCCAATACTTCGTCCATAAGGGCAATCAGGAGCACGGTATCCGAAGAGCCGATATCCTTATTTTTAACGGCGACTTGCAGCTCCGAAAGTGCGCGAGGCAGGGCCAAATCGTCTTCAAGAGCGCGCGTAAACGCTTCAAGGCTTTGTTTTGCCGGTGCGCTTAAAGAAGCCGCATTAATTTTTTCCGTATCGGCATAATCCGTACCGGTATAATCCTTATCCGAAGCGCGCGCATAGGCTTCCGCTTTTTCCCGCGTTAACCCCTCGGCAAAGGCTTGCTTTAAAACCTTTGCCGTGCGCTGAATTAAAGCTTTTCGCGCATTTTTTGCGCTGTCCATCGCCGCATACGAAAAGGCAAGCTGGCTTCTATAGTGGCCCCCCAAAAGAAAAAAACGGTAATCGAGGGCTTCGTAACCTGCATCAAGGAGTTTTTGCAGGGTTAAAAAATCTCCTGAAGACTTGGACATTTTTTCTTTGTCCACTACAAGAAATTCGTTGTGCAGCCAATAATTTACCCATTTTTTACCCGTAGCGCCTTCGGACTGGGCTATTTCGTTTGTGTGGTGAATCGGTATATGGTCTATGCCTCCGGTATGAATGTCGAACTGCTCTCCCAAATATTTAATGCTCATTGCCGAACATTCTATATGCCAGCCCGGATATCCTTTGCCCCACGGAGAATCCCACACCAAAGCTTGATTTTCGAATTTGCTTTTTGTAAACCACAGCACAAAGTCGTAGGGGTTCCGTTTATTTTGGTCGATGTCTATGCGCGCGCCGGCTTTTAAATCGTCCAAATTGATGTTTGCAAGTTTTCCGTAATCGCTGAAGGTCGAAACGTCAAAGTAGAGATTGCCGCCCGCCATATAGGTATGACCGTTTTTTTCAAGACGTTTTATAAGGTCTATCATATCCTGGATGTGTTCGGTCGCCTTGCAGATAACGTCGGGCTTTCGGATATTAAGATTGTCTATATCTTTAAAAAATGCCTGCGTATAAAAATCGGCTATTTCCAAAACCGACTGACCGCGCTCGCGCGCGGTTTTTAACATTTTGTCTTCGCCGGAGTCCGCATCTCCGGTTAAGTGGCCGATATCGGTAATGTTCATAACGTGATTTACTTTGTAGCCTAAAAAGCGTAAAACACGGTCGAGGCTGTCCAAAAATACATAGGCGCGCAAATTGCCGATGTGTGCATAGTTATAGACGGTCGGGCCGCAGCCGTAAAAACCGCATTTTCCTTTTTCGACGGGAATAAAATCCTCAAGTTTTCGCCCCATTGTATTGAATAAACGCAGTGCCATGATGCCTCCCCGATAAAAAAAATATGCCGTTTTTAGGATAACTGACCGAATTACAAAAAGCGAATCGGTGTTTCCTTTATCCGTAATTTATACTATACTGTATCTCTATGAATAATTTACGCAAAATAGCGGAAATTTGCAATACATCGCCTTGTTTTCGCGGAAAAATCCTGTTCAATGAACCGATGGCAGCGCATACAACCTTTAAAATAGGCGGGCCTGCAGATATTTTTATAGAACCCGCGGATGAGCGCAGCTTTATATTCGTATTAAGCGAGGCGGCCGCCTTCGCGATACCCCTTTTTATTCTCGGCGGCGGTTCAAACCTTGTCGTTTCCGACAAAGGAATCGAAGGCTGCGTTTTAAGTACGGCGTCTTTGAATCATATAAGCTTTGACGGTTCGGTTTTACATTGCGGTGCCGGCTGTACCTTTGACGAAGTTCTCGATTTTTGCCGCCGTCATTCGCTCGGCGGCCTCGAATCTTTTGCGGGGCTTCCCGGAAGCGTCGGCGGTGCGGTGTATATGAATGCACGCTGTTACGAAAAGTCGATAAGCGACGTGCTTGTAAGCGCCGATTATATATGTGCCGAAAAGAGGAAAACAACGGCTGATACGGACGGCACCGCCGTAGATGCTGCCGCCGATTGCACCGCAGCTTTTCCCGCCGGCAGCACTGCCGGTAAAATCGAAAAATTGCACTATGCGATGCGTAAAAACGATTGGGATTATAAAAAATCGCCCTTTTCGGCCTCCGCTTTTTCCGGCTCCCTGCCGATTGTTCTTTCGGCATCTTTTACGGTACATAACGAAGAAGAGGCCGTTATCGCGCAAAAATGCCGCGATTTTATACAAGACCGTGAAAAAAAAGGGCATTTCCGATATCCTTCGGCGGGCAGCGTTTTTAAAAACAACCGCGCTTTCGGAAAACCGTCCGGACAAATTATAGATGAAGCCGGTTTGCGCGGTTTACGGTGTGCGGATGCGCAAATTGCTCCCTGGCACGGTAATTTTATAGTAAATTTGGGTAATGCTTCTGCCGATAATATAAAAGAGCTTGTAAAACAAATAGAAAAGGACGTAAAAAGCAAAACAGGGCTTGATCTTGAATGTGAAATCATTTTTTGCGGAAGATAATCTTTAATTTTATTATTATTATTGACAATAGTCCGCCCGGCTTTTATACTATAGTTTGATACGAGGGAAGAATTGCTACAGTTATCATTTGTAAATTTCAGAAAAGACTCCTATCTGCTGGTTGAAGGAAAGGCTGAAAACGATCGTTTTTTTATCATCCAAAGCGGAAAGGTACGGACATTTCGGCAAAGTGAAGTCTTGTCTGACGCAGCATCCGTACTCGGACCCGGCGATTTTGTGGGCGTTGTTCCCTGTATGTCTTCTCACAGTCAAATAGAAACGGCTGTTGCGGTAACCGATGTCATTGCCATTTCCGTTCGGCGCGATCAATATCAAGCTCTTATTTCAAAAAATACGCCTGTTGCAATGAAAATAATCCGTACGTTTGCAACACGTATGCGTACCGTTAATGAAATACTGACGCGGCTTACTCTCAAAAATACGGTCGCCGATTCTCCCGAACAAATGTATTCGATTGCCGCATATTACGAAAAAATGGGAAAAACCGATTTGGCGGTATACGGCTATTATCAATATATGAAAGAATGCCCGGGCGGTATAAATATTGAAAAAGCAAAAAGCAGATTTGTAACTTTAAAAGCCCGCTCCCATGCCGTTTATTTTGAAAGTCCTACCGGTAATTTGCGCAACTACCCTAAAGACACGATGATTTTTTCCGAATGCCAATCCGGACAGGATATGTTTATTATTCAGTCGGGGCAGGTAAAAATCTCAAAGGTTGTAGACGATAATGAAGTTATTTTGGCGGTTTTGCAAAAGGGCGATTTTTTCGGTGAAATGGCTTTGCTTGAAAACAAACCGCGTTCTGCCAGCGCCATTGCCCATGAAGATTGTACGCTTATGGCAGTAAACAGAAAAAACTTCGATCAAATGGTCGCTACGCAGTCGCAGCTTATCACCCGTTTGACGATAACCCTTGCCGAACGGTTGTGGTCGATGTCCCGTCAATTGACAAATGCCCAGCTGCGCGACCCCATGTTTAAACTGTTTGACATGCTTGCTTTACAATTGGAAAAAAACCGCGTTCCTCTGGGCAAGGGTGCAAGTCATCAATTCGATCTTACCCCCTATGATTTGGCTAATATGTGCGGTATTCCGCAGGAAGAGCAAGCCATTATCCTTGCTCAATTTATAAAAGACCCGCGTGTACGTTTGGTCGGTAATAAAATTTATATAAGCGATTGCCGCGAGCTTATGAAAGCTGCCGAATTTTACCGTAAGCAAAAGCATTCCGCACCGGTGCTTTAAATATGAAAGGCAGATTTTTACTTGCAGCCGGTTTGACCTGTCTAATCTGTTTTTGTGCCGGATATGCACAAAGTCCCGCCCAAAACCGAACCGCTCAAGATTATCCCGCTTTGAATATAAATCCTTTCCCCGAAAAACTGCCTTTAGGATACCGTTCTATTGTATTGGGAATGGATATTGAAACGGTAAAACAAGCACTTAAAAAAGAGGGCGTATTCGGTTACAAAGGAGAACGGGACGTGTCTTTGCTGCCCGGAGAAAATCGCGTGCTTATAGAAACAAGCTCCGACGGTTATTTTTCACGCTGTTGGTTTCAGTTTTATGAAGATAAATTGTATACGTTTATTTTGAATTTTAATCCTGAAAAAATGGATTTTTATTCGGTGTTTACCCGTTTACTGGGAAAATACGGAAATCCGGAGCGTTTAACGCCCGAAAAAATAGAGTGGATCGATGAAAATGTTCTTTTGAGCCTTGAGCGCCCCGTCAGTTTAAAGTATATAGACCGAAAAGTTTTTGAAAAACTTGGCGAAGAAAAAAAAGTTGAACAAGCCGCTTCGGAGATAATCCGTTCAAGGATTTTGGAAGATTTATGAACCGAAAATCGTTATACGGTTTTATTTTGTCACTTATGATTATATGCAGCGCTTGTACGGGGTATTCGCTTGAAAAAAAGGATATACGCATAACGCGCAAAGACGGCAGCAGTATTGTCGTAAAAACGGAACTTGCACGTACCGAAGCGGAGCAGCAAAAGGGTTATATGGGGCGCAAGCATATTCCCGGCGGAACCGGGATGTTGTTTATTTTCGACCGCGACCAAATATTAAGCTTTTGGATGAAAAATACGCCGACTGCCCTTTCCATCGCATATATAGATTCCCGCGGTATAATCCGCGAAATATACGATATGACGCCTTTTAGCCTTGCGAGTGTAAAATCCACGGTATCTGTTCGGTATGCATTGGAAGTGCCGCAAGGTTGGTTTGCCGAAAATAATATAGAAGCCGGCTGCACCCTAAGCTTGCCTTAAACCCCAAGCTTTTTGCCTAATCTTTAAGTTTTGCAAGCGTTTCCTGCGCAATGCGGTCGTCCGGATCGAATTCCAAAACGGCGGTAAAATAACGGCAAGCTTCTTCCGTGTCGCCCTTTTTTAAGGCTAAAAAACCCATATTCGACATAATTTTCGTATTTTCCGGCTCCAGCTTTAAAGCTTTGTGCAAGTATTTTCCCGCTGTTGCGTAATCGTTCAGCTCCATAAGACAAAGCGAAAGTTCATTATATATGTCGCTGTTTTCGCCGCCGCAGCTTATACTTTGTTCGAATGCCGCCTTTGCATCCTGCCAGCGGTTTAAACGGCGTAAGCCCCAGCCGAGCATAAACCACGCATTCCATACTTTTGGATTTTTTTCCAAAAAGCGGCGAATACAGTCGAGTCCTTTTTCTTCTTGCCCCATGGAAATAAAATCGAAGGCCGATTTGAACAATTCATCGTCAAGATTGCGGCTGCCGATATCGGAACTGATTTGCCCGGCCCGCTCACGTTTATAAGCGGTGTTTTCGTCTTGTTCCGAGTCGCTTTGGTCCGTAAGAGTCAAATAGGTTTCAAAACACAGTTTTGCTTTTCCGAAGTTTTTTTGCTTAAGGTAAAAAAAGCCTGCATTAAAAAAAGCGTCGGGAACGGCAGGTTCGGCTTCCATTGCCTGCTTATAATATCTGTACGCACTTTCATCATATGCATCGGCGTCTTCGGTTAAACCGGAGCGGCGGTACGAGTCCGCTCTTTGATCGAAAAAGAGAGCCGAATTCAATATAACCGCAGGATTGTCCGGTTCCAAACCCCGTAATGCGGCAAATATTTCATCGGCGATTTCATAGTCTTCGTTTTTTGCTTTTAAAATCGCCGCTTCGGTCAATTCGCGCGTAATATCCGGTTTCGCCGCCTTTATTAAGCTTCGGTAGTATTGTACGTGCGGATTTGCGCTTTCATAAGCCAATACGGTTAAAATGCCGGCAAAAATTTGTTCTTGGGTTAATGTACTCGGATCGAAGTCGGCCGCCGCCGCCGCTTTTTGAACGGGCAGGGGAATTGTCGTATCGAGTTTAAAGGCATGTGCGGGCAATTCAAAATTGTCCGGTAAAGAGATGAATATAACCGAATCAAGCGGATGGGCAGGATTCATAAAGCCTCCCGTCAGCTTTGCGGACTTTGTGTTCCGGTTTGTCCGTCCGGTACAGGTTTTTGAACGGCTTGAACGGGCACTTGGTTTTGTTTGTTAACCGAATTAAGCATTTTTTGCCGCACTGCCGTCAAACAATTATTAATATGCAGTTTGTACGCAATCGGCACCGATGCTTCGTCAAATTTTATACATAAGGTAACCAATTCTTTTCTGCCTTCAATCGGGTCGGCATGTATTGTCGTGCCTTTTAAAGTAATGGTTTCCCGCGGTTCTTCAAAATCAAGCTGCAAAATCGCTTCTTTGTTTTTTAAAAACGGAGCGACTCCCATCATAATCATTTTAGCACCCGAAAACGAAAGATCGCGGACAATACAGTTGCGCGGAACGTTTTGAATACGTACAATCGTTTCTTCTTTGAGTAAAGAAAGTCTGCGTTTTGATTCGGCCGTAATCGCTATACGCTCTTCTTTACGTTTTATCGCATTATCCTTTGTTTCAAGCAAACGTCCGATCATCTCAATAAGATCATCCGGCGGTTTTGAATTGAAGGTAAGGGTTGCGATTGCAAGTTCCGTCGAATTCATGTACGGATCTATAGCCGTAATATGGGCATTTACAAAAAAACTCATAGTTTGCCCGTTTTGATCCGAAAAGAAAAAACGCAAACTTACCGGTGTATTTATTTTTTGTATTGCTGCGTAAGCCCCGCCCTTTGTACCGATTATGATTTTTGCGAGCATAAGCGATGAAGAGTTTATAATACAGGGCCATTGACCGCTATTGCATTTTATGTAAATTTGACGCGGGTCAAGATTCATCGTTTTGATGATTTCTTTTGAAAACATTATTTCCACATCCCGGTACGTATCGTAAAAGCGGGATATTTGTTGACTTGTCATGACACCCATAATCTATATAATAGTTAAAAAAACAAGATTGGTCAATCAGTTTGTTTGCGGTGCTGCGGCAATATCCGAAAATAAAAAAAGGTGTCCGAAAGCCGAAGCTCTTAGACACCCGTATTTTCCCGAAATTGAGCGGTTAAACGAATTTTCAGGACGGATCAGTATCCGCGCGGATTAATATCCGCTATGTCCCGTATCGCGGGTTTTGCGGTTTTTTTTCATCAATTTGCGCTGAAGGGTTTTGTTTTTCCGGTTTTTAATGGTTGAAGGTTTTTCAAAATATTCGCGCTTTTTCCATTCGCGGATAATCCCTTCTTTTTCAACCATGCGCTTAAAGCGTTTGATTGCTTTTTCAAGATTTTCGGAATCATCAATCATAATATGAGCCAACTGTAATCACCCCCTTCGGCTAAATCCGTAAGACTGAGTTTTTATTTTACTTAAAAAGCGATTTTCGGTCAAGGGGCATGTCCGTACTCACTAGAAATAGGACACAAGCGAATGTTTTTGTGCATAAAACATAGCCTCAAATTGTGTTGGAGTCAAGAAGCCTAATCCTTCATGCGGGCGTTGGTTCTCATACTTAAAAATCCACTCATCAATGATTTCCTGCATCTCGTACACATCCGGATTGACGCTCATACGATTATACGTTAGGATAGTTAAAACCAGGATAGTTAGAAATGAGTAACTTATCGGAAGCCAAAAAGACACATGAAAAAAAAATTGTCGGGCAGATGATAAGCTTGTATTGCCGTAAAAAACACGGTGCTGAACGGAATCTTTGTGCCGAATGCGCAGAGCTTTATGCATATACGCAAACAAAAACCGATGCATGCCCTTTTATAAAAAATAAAACTTTTTGTTCGGCATGTAAGATTCACTGTTATTCGCCGGAAATGCGGCGTAAAATTAAAGCGGTTATGAGATTTTCGGGACCGCGGATGTTGTTATATCATCCGTTCCTCGTTATAAAGCACATAATGGTAAGCATAACACTTAAGGGAAAAAAATGATTAAAGTCCGCCTTATAAAATTGCTCTCTCATGCAAAGAAATTCGTTTTTTTGCAAATTTTATGTCTTTGGTTTTCACTGATGTGTCAAATAGCACTTGTTTTTTGTTTGACACGTATTATACAAAAACTTTTTACTCATGAAACGGTTGCAAACATACTTCCGTTGTATACGGCGGCGATTCTTTTTTGTTTTGCGCTCCGTTTTGTTTCGGACAAATTGTATGCCGCTTTTTCGCACAAAGCCGGAGCGGACGTTAAAATAACCCTTCGAAAACATATGTATAAAAAACTTTTGCGTTTGGGCGCGTCTTATAGGGAGACTGCTCCGACTGCGGAAATCGTACAGCTTGCCTTGGACGGAGTCGAACAGCTTGAAATTTATTTCGGAAAATACCTTTCGCAGTTTTTTTACAGCCTGCTTGCGCCGCTTACGCTGTTTATTGCGCTATCCTTTGTCAGTGTAAAAGCTGCGGTTGTATTGTTGCTGTGCGTGCCGCTTATTCCGTTTTCCATTGCGGCGGTTATGAAAATCGCAAAATACCTTTTGCGTAAATATTGGGCCTTGTATGCAAGCCTCGGCGACAGTTTTTTGGAAAATCTGCAGGGTCTTACAACGCTTAAGATTTATCAAGCGGATGAGCAAAAAACAATCGAAATGGACAAAGAAGCCGAAAGTTTCCGCCGCATTACAATGAAGGTTCTTTCAATGCAGTTAAACAGTACCAGCATTATGGACATTATGGCGTACGGCGGTGCGGCGGCGGGCATGATTATCGCTCTGGGACAATTTGCAGCGAGTGCCGTAAATTTGGGCGGCTGTTTAATGATTATTTTACTCAGTGCCGAATTCTTTATACCGCTTCGCTTGCTCGGTTCGTTTTTTCACGTTGCGATGAACGGCATGGCCGCCGCAGACAAAATATTCGCCTTACTCGATTTACCCGACGAAGCGCCGCGTACCTGCGGTATTTCCGAATCTTCGGCTGCAATTGCTTTTTCAAACGTATCTTTTTCTTATTCACCGGAGCGCGGCATTTTGAAAAACATTTCGATACAGTGCCCGCCTGCTTCGTTTACGGCAATTGTCGGAAAGTCGGGCTGCGGAAAAAGTACGATTGCCAGGCTTATTATGACGCGGAATAAAAACTATGACGGCAGTATCCGGTTTAACGATACCGAACTTTCTTCGATAGCCGAAGAAGCGGTTATGAAAACGGCGACCCTTGTTACGCACGAAAGCTATATATTTAAGGGAACGGTTGCCTATAACCTGCGTATGGGAAAAGCCGATGCAAGCGAAAGTCAAATGAAACAAGCGCTGCAAAAGGTAAACCTCTTGGATTATTTTGAAACGCAAAAGGGACTTGAAACTGAGCTTGCCGAAAAGGGGTCCAATTTATCGGGCGGGCAGTGCCAGCGCCTTGCCCTTGCCCGCGCCCTTTTACACGACAGCCCGGTATACGTTTTTGACGAAGCGACTTCGAACATAGACGCCGAAAGCGAAGATATGATTATGAAGGTTATTAAAGAAAAGGCAAAAACGAAAACCGTCATATTTATTTCGCATAAGTTGTCCAATATTATCGATGCACAGCGCATATATATGCTTGACGACGGGACGGTGATTGAAGAAGGAACACATGCGCAATTGTTAAAACAAAAGGGTAGATATGCGGCAATGTACAACGAACAGCGCAGCCTTGAAAATTACGCACGGGGAGAAACAAACGATGAATAATACACGCGAGCCGATAAAAAGAAAAAACGGTTTTATAATTATGGCCCGTCTTATCGTGTTGATACGGACGCTGCTTCCCGTTATGGTGCTTGCAATCGTACTCGGCAGTATCGGCCATTTGTGTGCGATATCCGTAACGGTTTTGGCAAGCGCCGGAATACTGCATATTGCAAACCCGGACAGTTCGCTTATTCCATTTATTTCTTTTATTTCCGTGCGCGCTTTACCCTATATACTTATAGCCTGTGCCGTTTTGCGCGGTCTTTTTCACTACGGCGAACAGTATTGCAATCACTTTATTGCCTTTAAATTGCTTGCCGTCATACGCCATAAGATTTTTGTAAAACTTCGCTCTTTGTGCCCGGCAAAACTCGACGGTAAAGACAAGGGCAACCTTATCTCGATAATAACCTCGGATATCGAATTGCTCGAAGTGTTTTACGCTCACACGATTTCGCCCGTTGCCATTGCGATTATTGTCTGCACGTGTATGACCGCGTTTATATGGCGTATCGATACTGCGGCCGGCATAATTGCTTTGAGCGCTTATATAAGCGTAGGACTTGTTATTCCGATTATAAATGCACGGGTCGGTTCTTCAAGCGGTTTAACGTTTCGCAATGCATTGGGAAATTTAAGCAGCTTTGTACTCGATTCGCTTCGCGGTTTGGACGAAACCATTCAATACGGCTGCGGAATGCGCCGTTTGAACGAATTGGAACAAAAATCACAGCGCATCACCGATATGCAAAAAAATCTTTCAAAGCTCGAATCATACCAGCGGGCAATAACAAACCTGGTGATTATAGGCTTCGATGTGTTTTTGTTTTTTATACTGGTCCGCTCTTTTATAAACGGCAATGCCGCATTGGAGCATGTTATTATGGCCACCGTCGCATTAATGAGCTCTTTCGGGCCGGCTGTAGCCTTGTCGAACCTGTCGAATAATTTAATGCAAACCCTTGCAAGCGGCGAGCGCGTTTTGGCTTTGCTTGCCGAAACGCCCGTTGTAAACGAAACCGTAACCGGCGAAGCGCTGACACTTAAAAATATAGATGTTTCCCGTATCGATTTTTCGTACGGGGCCGAAAATATTTTTACGGATTTTTCGCTTACAATTCCCGAAAAAAAGATTTTCGGCATACACGGCCGCTCCGGCTGCGGAAAGTCCACCTTATTAAAGCTGCTTATGCGCTTTTGGGATGTACAGTCCGGCACAATCAGCTTGTCCGAAAAAGACATACGGACAATCGATACACGGGTGCTGCGCGATACGGAATCCTATGTAACCCAAGAAACCGGCTTGTTCCGCGATACAATTGCAAACAATATTGCAATCGGCAAGCAGGGCGCATCGCGCGAAAAAATAATGGAAGCGGCGAAAAAAGCTTCTATCCACGATTTTATTATGTCGCTGCCGAAAGGATACGATACCGAAGTTGGAGAACTCGGCAGTACTTTATCCGGCGGCGAGCGCCAGCGCATAGGGCTTGCCCGCGCTTTTTTGCACGATGCGCCGCTTATGCTTTTGGACGAGCCGACAAGCAATTTAGACTCGTTAAACGAAGGCATTATTTTAAAGTCGCTTAAAGAAAAGTCAAAAGATAAAACACTTATTATTGTGTCGCACAGAATGTCGACATTGAATATTGCAAAAACCGTTTTTAAAATGCACAAAGAGGAGTGTATATGAAAAATCCGTTTCGTATTGTATGTATTGTCCTCGGCTTTATTTGTTTGGGGCTCGGGTCTTTGGGAGTAGTGCTGCCGTTTTTGCCGAGTTTTCCTTTCTTTTTGGCAACCGTTTTTTTCTTTGCAAAAAGCTCAAAACGGCTTCATGATTGGTTTTTAAGCACATCGCTGTATAAAAAACATTTTCAAAGTTATGTGGAACGCAAAGCGATGACATGGACAACAAAAATTTCAATCCTTATTTCGTTAACACTCGTTTTCGGCACCGGTTTTGTTATGATGAAACGGGTTCCTATGGCAAGGGTTGTTCTTGTTGTTGTGTGGCTGTGTCATGTACTTTATTTTATATTCGGCGTAAAAACCTTAAAGAGCGAAACCTGTTAGCCGGCGAAAGTTCGGCGCCGCCTTAACCTTAAGCCGTCCTAAATTGTAATTTTTTTTGATTTATGCTATATTCGGCCTATGGCGGATTCTTATATCTACGGGCGCGAAAAGCTGTCTTTTAAACTTCTTATCGAATTGTATGCCGTATTTTTTAAAATCGGCTTGTTTACCTTCGGCGGCGGTCTTGCCATGCTTCCCATGCTTACCGACGAACTGTCGATAAAACGCGGCTGGGTAAACCGCGATGAACTTGTCGATTATTTTGCAATAGGGCAGTGTACGCCCGGAATTATTGCGGTAAACGTTGCAACCTTTGTCGGGTATAAAAAACAGGGCGTCATCGGCGGCGTTATCGCAACGCTGGGAATGGTTGCGCCTTCCATTATCGTTATAAGCCTTTTAGCTTTGTTTTTTTCGAATTTTGCCGACGCCGTTACGGTACGCAAAGCGTTTTCGGGTATAAATATAGCGGTTGCCGCCCTGTTAACAAAGGTGGTGTTTACCTTTATAAAAAAAGCCGTTCATAGTGTTTTTCATGCAGCGGTGTGTGCTGCCGCCTTTGTAGCCGCCGTTTTTTTCCGTGTGCATACCGCATGGATAATCGCCGCCGCCTTGTTTACGGGAACTTGCGTGTATTTGTACGAACGCCGAAAAGTACGCCGCGGCGCATCCCCTTTGGAAGGAAAAAACAAATGACACTGTGGGCTCTGTTTTGGCGTTTTTTCTTTATCGGTTTGTTTACGATAGGCGGCGGCCAAGTTGCAATAACCCTTATGTACCAAGAGCTTGTAGAAAGCGGCATTATAAGCGCCGAACTGTTTTACAATATGCTTGCCGTTTCCGAATCAACCCCCGGCCCCATCGGTATAAATATGGCAACGTATTTGGGAACGGAACTATTCGGCGTATGGGGCGGCATTATTACAACACTGGGAACGGTAAGCCCGTCGATTATCGTTATCGTAATAATTGCACGCTATTTTACTCGTATGCAAGACACACTTGCGGTAAAAAGTTTTTTTTCGGTACTGCGCCCCGCCGCAGCCGGCCTTGTGTGCATTGCGACATGGAACGTCTTTAAAATTTCCGTTGTGCTTTTGAACAAAGCCCGGCAAAGCGGGTTGTGGTATGACGCCCTTGAGTTTCCGCGTATTATTGCGTGGCTTTTGTTTACCGTTTTGCTTTTTAAAACAAAGCTGCCGGCAATTTTGTACATTGTACTCGGAGCGGCGTTCGGCTTACTTTTTTTATAAGATTTTAAAGCAAGGCTGCCGTAACGGATTGGTGCTCAAAGATGTTCGGCAGCCCGCATTTTTTAAGTTTTTCAAGCGCTTTAAGCTTTTTAGGTTTTTTAGACTTGTAAACCTTTAGGCCTTTTAAGCTTTTTTGGAACCGGTTTTTGCCAATTCGCTTATCGAAGTAACGATTCCCGCAAGGTTTTGAATATCCGAAGGAATGATTATCTTGGTTGCCTGACCGTTTGCCGCTTTTTCAAGCGCTTCCAAACTGCGAAGCCGTATAACCGCTTCGTCTGCGGCTACGCTTTTAATCATTGCAAGACCGTCTGCCGTCGCCTTTTGCACTTCCAAAATAGCCTGCGCTTCGCCCTCGGCTTTTTTAATGGCCGCTTCTTTTGCCGCCTCGGCTTCCAAAATCAGCGAAGCTTTTTTACCCTCGGCGACCAAAATAGCCGACTGCTTTTGCCCTTCGGCAATCAATATGGATTCGCGGCGTTCGCGCTCGGCGCGCATTTGTTTTTCCATCGCTTCTTGAATGGAATCCGGCGGTATAATGTTTTTTACTTCGACACGGTTTACCTTAATGCCCCAAGGGTCGGTCGCTTCGTCCAAAATGCTTCTCATGCGCGTATTGATAACATCGCGGCTGGTAAGGGTTCCGTCCAATTCAAGTTCGCCGATAATGTTACGCAGCGTGGTTGCCGAAAGATTTTCTATCGCGTTCATCGGATTTTCAACCCCGTAAGTGTACAGCTTGGGGTCGGTTATTTGAAAGTAAATAACCGTATCGATCATCATCGTAACGTTGTCTTTTGTAATAACCGGCTGGGGCTTAAAATCGAGTACCCGCTCTTTAAGCGAAACCCTGTTTGCAATGCGGTCGATAAAGGGGATTTTTACATGAATACCGACCTGCCAGGTTGCGATGTAAGCGCCCAGTCGCTCGACGATAAAAGCTTTTGACTGCGGAACGATTCTGATGTTCGGAATGATGACAATCACAATCAATAAAATAACCGCAAACAATACATATACAGACATAATTCCTCCTGAATTAATAAATTAAGAATTTGTGTAATTACAACAATACATCACAGCGATTTGACGATACAGGTAACGCCTTCTATTTTTTCAATAATGCATTTGTTTCCTGCCGCAAGAAGCGTCCCGTCTGCGGTTTTGGCAGTCCACACCCTGCCTTCGATTTTTATTTCGCCTTTTTCAAACTCGCCTATGTCTTTTAGCACAAGCGCTTTTTGCCCGATAAGACTGTCGGCGTTTGTTTTTATTTTTCGTGCTTCCAGCTTTTTTTTGACAAAGGGACGGGTTAAAATCAAGAGAGTGCAGGCAATGATTAAAAATAAAAATACTTGAAGTACCGGCGGTATCGGTAACAGCGACACAAAAACCGTAATAAGGGCAGCTATTGCAAACCATATTGTCGTAAGCTGCATAGTCAGCATTTCGGCGACAAAACACAGTACGGCAATAATAAACCAAAGCCACGGCATATTTTGAATAAACACATCTTTCATACCGCAACTATAGCGTATTTTTTGTTTTTATGCTACGGCACACAAGGCCCGTGTGTGCGGATAAATGATAAGGGGTAATGAGTTAATTACCCGTTATAAATTATTCTCAACATTTTTTCTCCTAAACTCTTGCAGAGTACGGCATATTAGGTTATTATAATTGTATTGAACATTCTTAGTGCGGCCCGCAAATCCTTATGACGAGGGGACCCATGCACGGTAATACCGGTACAACATCCATATTTTTTTGCACAAAAAACCGTCAAGGTACTTGACAAAGCCGAACGCGCCCCCATAATTACTCAGCACTCAGCACCGGCATAAAAGCTCTCTGCGGGGCAGCTCGCTTTTATGCAACGAGTTTCGGCGGCGCAGCCGGCGAAACTCGCGGATAGACAGCTGTAAATTTACATTTTCAAAAAGCACACAAACAAGCATTCTCATACCCAAACGCGCAAAGCGGATTTTTCCGTTCTGTGCGTTTTTTGTATACACGGGTTCAAAACCGAGCCTCCTGCTCGGTTTTGAACTCGAGATGATATGTTTTTAATTATCGGGAATTATGATACTCTGGACTGACGGGACCAGGGGGCAGGCAGCAGGTTTACGCAAAACGTGAGGAAAGTCTTTATAACAAAGAGCGAACCTCGTACTCGAGATTAACCTAAACCTGCCGCCGTAAATCGACACCCTTTCAGGTGTCGTTCTCATAAAGTGGTTGCAGTCGGAATGAATAGTCTTTATTGCTCCCTAACGGGAACGACTATTCATTCCTCCGCACGAATCAAAGTGCGGCCGCACGTCAATCGTGCGTACCGCGAATAGGAGTTACGGTGATCAGAAAACCGGTAATTGCTCCCAATCCTTATTTTATACATAAGGAGCAGTATATGCAAGGGACAGGAAGATGGATTGGAATCGATTTGAGCAAAAGAACGTATGAACTACGTTACTTTGATCAAAAAGGCACAGTAGGCGGCACAGGCGGCTTAACAGGCATTGAAGGCAGAAGAAAACTGTATGCTAAATTAACCGCAGCAGATATCGTCGCTATTGAAGCGTGTAGCTTGGTTTTTGTGATGGAAAAGGAAATGAGAAGTATCGGCTGTCAGGTTGTTATCTTAAACCCGTCATCGTTAGCCGTTATTTATGCAAGCACAAAAAAGACGGATAAAGAAGATGCACTGAAATTAGCCCGTATGATTAAAGTGTATGAAAAAGAAGACTTGCCGATAGTAAGCCCGCCAAGCGACACAGAAATGTACCAAAGGAAATTGGTCAGTGAATATGCAGTATTAAAACGGGATAGGACACGGGAGATAAATCGCTTGCATGCCTTATTTTTACAGTGCGGGATAACGGATATAAAGAAAGCGGATTTAAGTACTGCACTACATAGAGCAGCGGTTTTTGAGCGATTAACCGGGTATGAAGCTGAACAAGGTCAACGGTTATGCAGACGGCTTGAGCTAATCGAAGGACAGATACAAGTATTAGATGAGAAGATAAAAATAGCATGTAAAGAAGATGATAACATTCAACGTGCAAAGACGATACCGGGAGTAGGAGATAAAACGGCACTGGCTTTTAGTGCGTATGTAGGAGATGGCAGCCGATTCAGCAATGCAAAACAGGTTGCCAATTATGTAGGACTTGTACCCAGAGTAGACAGTTCCGGTACGATAAATCGGTATGGCAGTATAGCGAAGAAAGGCAATGCATATGTGCGCTCACTGTTGTATCAGGCTGCATGGGCTGTTGTAAGAAGTAGTAATGGAGGACCACTAAAACAGAAATTTCTGTATATGAGTGCTGAGGGCAAGAGCAAGAAAAAGTCGATAACGGCAATAGCGCGTAAGATGGCGGAGTTGCTGTATACAGTTATAAAAACAAAGCAGATATATACGGCACGGCCGCTGTGTATGAATAAAGCAGTGTGTGTGCGTATACATGACAGACATTACAAGGAGAGGGAGCTGTCAAGCAGAAAAACAATATAACCTACTTGACAAAAAACATAGGAGATTTGGATGCGGCGAAACGCCGCATCCAAATCTCATTATCTAGAGCTTTTTTCCGCCGTCCGTGGCGGGCATAAAAACTCACATCCGTGTGAGTTTTTAACTCAAGTTCGCCTCAGGCGAACTTGGAGATATAAAGCTTTACCGAACGTCCTGTTCGGGATACAAAATAAATTCATAGTTTTTTTCGGAAAAAGTCTGTTTTTTTTCATATCAAACCTATAATGTTTAAAGAGAGCGGCTGAAATATCGCCGCTCTCTTTAACTCGAGTTTGTTTCAAAACCGCACATCCTGTGCGGTTTTGAATTCCAGTTTTGAGCATAGCTCAAAACTGATTACTAACGGCTTTCCTGCACATCCGTGTGCAGGATTTGAAACAGGATGTTTTACGTGCGGTATTTTACCGTCCAAAACATCGGGGATAATCGGCTTTAGGTGAGCACATTTGAAAATGTGTTCACTTGTAAAAATGGAGCTATTTCGGTGTGGTTCACTTGTGAAACAGTATAGGAAAGGTGAAGTATGACAAAGGCTAAATCCGCTGACGTGTTCAAAATCACTCTGCGCAACGATTATGCGTTTAAAAAGGTATTCGGCACGGAAGAAAACAAGGCTGTCTTACGGGATTTTTTAGACTGTGTGCTTGATATTCCGGCTCAAGACATTGAAGACTTGGAACTCTTGGATAAGGAGTTCCATATTGATTCCGTAAATGATAAAACGGGGATCTTGGATGTAAAACTGCGTCTTAAAAACGGTACCATAATTGACATTGAGATTCAAAACAGGTGGAATGATGAGTTTGTCCAGTGTACCGTTTTTTATTGGGCAAAGATGTATACAGAGAATTTACAAAAAGGTGACATGTATACAAAACTGCCCAAGTGTATTACAATAAACATAGTCGGTGAAGGTTTCAGGTTAAACGGTCTTTTGCACAGTGAATATCGGGTTCTTGAAAGACATCTGCATACTGAACTTTCCGATGAACTTGAGATTCACTTTTTGAACTTAGCTGCAGCAAAGAAACAGCCGGTACAGGGCGAGTCCGATGAGAAAACCGGACGGCTGGTAAATTGGCTAAAGTTTATAGAAACCGACGATAAGGAGGTGCGCGCAATGCTGGCGGATAATTCTCCTGTTATGGAACAGGCAAATGAAACGGTAGACGTAATGCTGCAAGACCCGAAAGAGCGGTGGCTGTATGAAAACCGCATGAAGTATGAACACGATAAGGCCTCTTGGGAACATTTCGGTTACACAAAGGGAATGGAAAAAGGCGCCCGTCAAAAAGCTCTGGAAACGGCAGCAGCCCTTAAGCGGCTTGGCGTTGAGCTCGATACGATATCTTCGGGTACGGGCTTATCCCGCGAGGAAATCGCACGACTATGAGTCCGCCCGGCACAAGCTTTCGTAAGGGAGCCGTGCGGCTTTATCAATACATGCCGTCCATACCGCCCATTCCGCCGCCGGGCATCGGAGCGGGGGGATTCTTTTCGGGAATGTCGGTAATAGCCGCTTCGGTGGTCAGCAGCAAACCGGCGATTGAAGCCGCGTTTTGCAGTGCCGAGCGGGTAACCTTTGCAGGGTCGATAATACCGGCTGCCATCATATCCTTCCATTCCATCTTGGCGGCGTCAAAGCCGATACCTTTAACTCGAGATTGCCAGCGGCAATCTCGCATACATATAAGTTTCAGTTCGCAATTCTGAAAAATTGCTCACTTATGCTCATTTGTATGTCGATACAGTTTTTTGTTGGCAGATTTAATAACGGTGGAAGCGTGAATGACACGCAAAAAATTCTGCACATCGTGCAAACGGGCGGCACAAATGGCGCCGTCCGTTTGCACGACGAGTTTTACTTCGCAAAACATCGCGGATTGATACGTTTAGGGAAGCAATTCTGAAGAATTGCTTCCCGGTAAAAAGCGTCAGTATTCATCTGTATGAACGCCGTGCTTTCTCCCCCTCATCCTTAAAACTTTCCGCCGCCCATCTTCACGCTTAAACTTAAACCTGCGCTGCTTTTTACCTGCGATTCGGGACTTAAAGGATAGATAAAGTTCGGACCTGCGCTGAAACCGATAAGGCGGTTCGGGTTCCACGAAAAGGTCAAAACGCTTATGCCCTGAAGCTCGGAAACGGCGAATTGCTGAAAAAGGTGCGCTCTTACTTTTTCCGTTCCTATTTTGTTTTGAGAAAGCGTACAGGCAATGTAGTGCTGCCCGATGTACCCCATCGACGCGATATTTTGTGCGGCGGTAACGGCGGGGTGCAAAAAGTTTTTATTTTGTGCTTCTTCAAAACCGGCTTTTATAATTGTCTGTACCGCTTTTGTGTTTTTATAGCCCGGACCGTTGTAAAAATACTGGGCCGCAATGCTTGTGTGCGTTTTGGCATTGCTGTACGAAGCTCCGGCCGTTGTCTGAAAAAAGGCTTTGTTTTTTTCCGTGTATGTGCTGTCGGCAGTATTTTTGTAATAAGTGTAATCGCTTCCCCATGCAAAAATACCTTCTGCAAATACGGCAACCTTTCCCGCAATGCTTCCCGACAGGGTTGTAACCAGTTTCGGCGCTTGCTCATACCTGTAGCGGCCGCCGATTCCCCATTCCCAGTTTCCGAACACGAATTCCGCCTTTGCCGCCAAAGCCGTGTTTTCGGTTTTAAAGCTGCTGTCCGTAGGCGGTAACAGATAAAACCACAGGTTGTGCTGGGTTCCGGGAATTACAATGTGAGTACGGAGCGATAGGGGGCCTTCTTTATCGGCTTCAGGGTCCTGCGGGTCAATCCGTGAAAGGTTGATAATATCCGCAGGGCTGTAAAAATAACCCGTGCCCCATTTTACCGCGTGTTTTCCGAAACGGAAAAAGGCAATATCTTTAAGCGAAAAATCGGTATACAATTCACGGATGGAAATATTTACCGCGCCGGGAACATTTACAAAAGCGGGAAGCTGTGCGCCGGCCGGAGGCAATATTGCGGGCGGAACAACGATGACCGCCTGCCCTGTAAGGGCTTTTTCAAAGGGAAAACCGAAGCTGAATTTGCCGTAAAGCTTTAAGTTTTCGACCGGACGCGCATCAAAAAAAAGGTTCGCGTTTAAAGTTGTTTTTAAGGTAGAATCGGGCTTGGGTTCATAGGGTTCCGCCCAGTTACAGCTCAATTTTAAAGACGAATCGAGCGAACCGCCGATACGGAGTTTTTCGCCTTCAAGCGAAAGCATAGCCTTTTGTAAATCGGCTTGAAATTTAAGCGGCCGGCCGCTTGTTGACGAATCCGAATCCGCTTGACCCGATGAGCTTTGCGCTTCATCGGGCGATACGAAAAGTTCTTCGTCGCCTCCGAACAATTCGTCTTCCAAAGAAGCGCTTTCGCTTGCTTCCTGTGCATACAAGCCGCCCCGTAAAACAGGCGCGCTGCGGGCTCCAAAGGCGGGCAATAACAAAAGAACTGCCGGTAAAAAAAAGGCCGGCGGTAAACGCAATGATTTTTTCATATCAGTTTATTTTCTCCAAATAGGCTTTTGTAAAAACGATGTCGGGGATTTTCGAATTGTCGAAATCCGCAAAAATCTGGGTTGTTTTTTCTCCCTTTACCAATTCGTTTATGTGGATTTGATGGACGGGAAGGGGCACCCCGTTTACCTTTGCATATTTGGGAACAAGGGTGGTTCTCATGTGGCGTCCGCTTGCCCCGTAGCTTTCCACTTTTAAAATCAGACCTTCGTCTTTTCTCACAAAAAACTTTTCCTGTGCGTAAGAAGCGTCTTTATCGAGGGCTTTGGCGGTTACCGCGTATACATCGAATTTACCGAGCTTGCTTTCTTCTATTTTGATGATTTCCCACGAATCTTTAAATTTTTCCTTTTTGTTTACATCGGACATTTTAGCGTCGCTGTTTGCCAAATTGCGTTTAAGGGACGAGTGGGTAAAACTGCGCGATATGGGGTCGTATGCCCAGAGGTTGTTTTTTTCCTGAAGGTAGCCGACACCCTTATCCGCTTCGGGGGCGATTTGCACCAGGCAGGTTTGGTCTTTTACGTCGCGCCGGAACAATTTGAATTGGGCGGCCTCTTTGGGTTCGTTCGGCTTTTCGATAATGAACGAAAGGGTACAGGTAAAATCTTCCAAAAAGTTGTTGTTAAAAAACGCTTTATCCATAATGCCGTACATCGTTTCGGTATCGGGCACTTGGGTAAAGGCAAGCATTGCGCACAAAAGAGCGCAAAATACAATCAGTGTTTTTTTGAATATAATGTTCATCATTACTCCTATAATTTTATTTTCCCGTCCGCAGCGCTTCGGCCGGAACCATGTTTGCCGCCTGCGATGCCGAGCCGAGTACCGTAAGCAGTGTTAAAACCCAAACGGTAAGGAATTTTACGGCAATCGGCACAAAGGATAAAATCCATGTAAAATGCCCATTTTTTGTAAAAACCGCAAACGAAGAATCCTTTGCAATCGGTATAAGGGCAAAAATCTGCATAATAATAAGGGCAAGTACAAAACCGGCTGCCGCCCCGATAATCGATAAAAACGAAGCTTCGGCAATAAACAGGGCGCGTATACTGCCGCGTCCGACTCCGCAGGAGCGCATAGTGCCGATTTCTCCCTTACGCTCGTGTACGATTATTTTAAAAGTATTTGAAATACCTATCATCGTAATAAGCAAAAGGGCGGCTAAAACGCCGAAGCTTATAAACTGCAATGTACGCATAAGGGTTACCATTTGCGGCGCAAAGTCGAAAAAAGTGACAACGGCGTATTTGGTGCCTTCCCATTTTCCGTCGCTCAGCTGCGAAAACATATAGTTTCCCGGATTGGACGGATTTGTTTTTTTTGCAAGGCTTCTATCGATAACCTCTGCGCTTTTTGCAAGCTTTTCCGCTATCTGATTTGCGGCCGTTTCCTGCATTTCCGGATTTTTAAGAAAAAGCGCATACACTTCCAAGCTGTCTTCGGGAAGCTGACTTATATTTTGTGCGTATTCGAAATTGATATAATTTGTAATACTGCCGAAAACCGAGCGGTCTACGGCAATACCTTCAATTTGCAGTTCGGCAACCGTCAGCTGTCCCGTTGCGGTTTCGGTTTCATATAAGACGACATCGTGAAGGCCGGCGTTTAAAGCTTTAGCGGTTGTTTCGGAAAGCAAAAGGGCGTTTTCTTTTTTCATGCCCTCCCAGCTTCCTTCTTTGAATAAAATACTGTCGTGCAGCAGCTTTTCGTTTTCAAAGTCGCAGCCGTCGATTTGCGAACTTGCTTCTTTACCTTCGAAGATGAGTTTGCCTTCGTTGCGCATCCGTTTTATAATGTATTCGGCTTCTATGCCGCTTTCTTTGACAATGCGTTCAACCGTTTGAACCGCTTGGCCGTCCAAATATGTTTGAGCTTCATCATCCTCGTCTTTGTCGGCCTCTTTTTGTGCACCGATTATGTATACGTGGCCGCCTACAACCTTTGCTATTTCGGCGTTCATGCTTTTTAAGGCGCCGGCGGTCATACCGTCCATAAACACAACGACTAAAAAGGCAAAGGCGACGGCAAGCAGCAGTAACATACTGCGCCTCTTTTGCCGGTTTAAGTTTTTGAATGCAATTTTCAATATATTCATTTGTAATTCCTTAACGGTTTATCGCTTCAAGCGGGCTGATTTTTAAGGCAAGCCGCACCGGATACCAGTTTGCAATGACTCCCGCCGCAAACATCGAAAACATTGTTCCGACAATCGACAGCATGGAAATATGTATGCGCATTCTTTTACCGCCGAACATAGCCGAAAGCGTTCTGTTCAATTCTATATCCAACGAGTTGACAATGAGGGCGGCTATAAGCGCGAGAATTACGCCGATACATACGCCTGCAAAAGACATAAAAAAGGATTCGGTAAAAAAGATTTTGCGTACAAAGCTTTTTTTAGCCCCGATTGCGCGCATGGTACCGATTTCCGCATTGCGCTGCATAACCGCGACAACCAGCGTATTCATAATGACTATTAAAACGGTAACCGCAAGAATTACCAGCATGGTTATAAACAACACGCGGGTTGCCCCTATTGCCTGAACGTAGGAGCGCATGCCGCCCTTCCAATTTAAAGCTTGCGCATTTATATTTTCTTCGGCAAACCAGGTGTTTAAATTTCTTACAAGGCTTGCGGTTTTTGACGAATCTTTAAGCTTGACGGCTATATGGTGCCACGCTTCGTTATCCGCAAGGTTCAGCCTGTCGCGCAGTTCCGTGCTTCCCAAAAGATTATCGAAATCGGTTTTGTTTTCGGCCGAAGCATCCTCTTCAAAAAGCGAAAAAGCGTCGTCGCTTCCGAACAATTCGTCTTCCGATTTTTCCGAAAGGCTTAAATCGATTGAATCGGGTATACTCGAAGCGGTACGCGCACCGAGTGTCATACCGGCAAGAATGCGGCCGGTGTCCGTGTCGGCATAGGCTATTTCCGATATCGCCGTGTCCGGATGTGCGTAGGTAAAAAAGCCCTTTACAAAGACCCGCTGCTGCTTTGCTTTTTTTCCCATAAGGGCAGTCATAATAATTTCATCGCCGGCTTTTAATTCCTTTGCATAATATTTTTCGTATTTTTCTTTTACTTCCGAAGGAATCAATACGAATTTTTCATTATCCGAAGAAGGATAATCGCCCTCGTATAATTCGGCTGTTTGGAAAACACTGCGGTATTTTTGCGGCTCTATGCCCAATGTGTACATATAAGGGCGTTCGCGCATATCGGCGAGTGCGGGTTTCCACGAATCGGGTAAATCGGCCGGTTTAAGAACGGACAAGGCAACCGTGGAAGAGGTAAAATCCCTTATTTCCGGCATCGAGCGCAGTTTGTCCGTAATTTTTTCGAAGGGCAGTACGTAGGGCATTTTCGGTAAATCCATGCTTACACTGATGCTTTGATATGCGCCCAAAAGCTCCACATTAACACCCTTTTGGTCCGACTTTCCCGTAATTAAAATATCGCCGGTAAAATCGCTTATGCACACATCGCGGGTTTGCTTCATTGCAAAATTCAAAATGCCCAAGCCCGATATAACAAAAAAAGTTCCCAAACCTATGAGCGACAGGGTAATAATCAGTTTTGCCTTGTTTGCAAAAAGATTTTTTGCCGCCATTTTTAAAACTATCGTATTCATCGTATTCCGCTTGTGCCTCTTATGCGTTCATCTTTACATCTTCGACGACAAGACCGTCCAAAATCTTAATGCGGTGGTTTGTCATATCGACAATCTTTGCGTCGTGGGTCGAAAAAATAAAGGTGGTTTTTATTTCTTTATTCACTTCTTTCATCAATTCAAGAATCTGATTACCCGTTTTGGAATCGAGGTTTGCCGTTGGCTCGTCGGCAAGCACTATGTGCGGCTTGGTAACGAGGGCACGTGCAATGGCAACCCGCTGGCGCTGACCGCCTGAAAGCTCGTTCGACTTGTGATGCTTCCATTCGGTAAGGCCGACCTTTTCGATAAGGTAGTCAATCCATTCGGCCGTCTGCGTCTTTGTTCCCTTAGGCGCTCCGAACAAAAGCGGAAACTCGATATTTTCATACACGTTTAAAACCGGAATCAGGTTAAATGATTGAAAAATAAAGCCCAAATACTCGTGGCGAAGCGAGGTCATTTTTTTATCGAGTCTTCCGGGAATTTTTACCTTTTTATTTTGACTTTTCGAAAGAGAGGTAAAATCGGCCTCCGCATAAATATTTTCATCGTTAATGATAAGAGAGCCGCTTGTGGGCGTATCAATCAATCCTATCATATTTAAAATAGTGGATTTCCCCGAACCCGATGGTCCCGAAATGGACACAAACTCGCTCCGCTCAATCGAAAAATCCACACCCTTTA
Organism: Treponema sp. OMZ 840; assembly: GCF_050937815.1. Taxonomy (NCBI): domain Bacteria; kingdom Pseudomonadati; phylum Spirochaetota; class Spirochaetia; order Treponematales; family Treponemataceae; genus Treponema; species Treponema sp. OMZ 840. Next base: position 177,400 of record NZ_JACDIJ010000004.1, on the reverse strand, counting down.
CCGCTTCAACCTGCACCTTGCCTAAGGGGTAGGTTTTGCGTAAATCCTTTACCTGCACTATGGCCATATATCCTCCGATATAAATTGAACAATAACTGAACAATATCAATATAACAACAAATTGTTACCCTTGAATAGTATCTATTTTACAATACTATGTCAAGTATAATATATAAAAAATCGGAATTTGATGTTTTTCTTGACAAATTGAATTTTTGGGCAGATAATTAGTATACACGGATATCCGCTTTAATATGACGGTTTTGTTGCTGTACTGATGAACAGGGAGTTTCTGAATGAAGAATTCCCTGTTCATCTTTTTTTATATTCGCCGTTTTTAATCTTTTCGGGTATATAAAAAGTAGTAAACCGTAAAGGCAAGAGAGTGCATATTCTTAATATGGAGCAAGTTCTTTTGTCAATAGTCATTCTTTATCTGCTATTATAACGGAATGTATAAAAAGTTTTTGTTGACAAATTAAAAAACTCGCTATAGTATACATATGGGTATTATAGTTATACGTTTAACCGTTTTTGGAGGACATCAATATGCGTGCAACAATAAAAGATGTTGCAAAAAATGCCGGAGTGTCAATAGCGACTGTTTCTTATGTTATTCATAATAAAAAAGAATTAAGCCCGACTGTTAAACAACGCGTAATTGATGCAATGGCTCAATTACATTATAGACCAAATGTTAATGCCCAAAGTTTAAAAACAAATCGCACCAATAAAGTTGGCGTTATTGTTCCTGATATAGCAAATCCTTTTTTTAGTAATATTGTAAAAAAAATTGATGAGATTCTTCAGAAAAAAAATTTTCAATTAGTGCTATGTAATTCAAATTATCAAATTGAACGGGAAATTGCTATTTGTTCTTCATTTATACAAAGTGGGGGTGTTGATACATTAATTTTGATAGCACCACGTATGACAGATAAATCTTTGTATGAGCAAAGTCGTGATTACCCTTTTTTTGTTGTCGATAGGCCAGAAACTATTAAGACAAAGAATATTGTATTTGTTTATTCTGATAACTATTTGGGGTCTTCGCTTGTTGCTGAAAATTTTTTTAATCATGGATATAAGTCATTTGCTTGCATAACGGGATTAGAATCAGTTCCTAATGCAAATACGCGTTTGGAAGGTTTTCTTGATAAATTGATGGATTTAGGTTTTGATTCTAATAAAGTTATAATTGAGAGAGGAGAATTCACATTTGAAGATGGCTTCAAATGTATGCAAAATATTTTAAGACGTATAGAAAATATGAAAAAATTAGGTGTATTTGTTTGTAGTGATATAAGTGCATGGGGTGCAATGGAAGCTGTAAAAGAAATGGGATTGGCGATTGGAGAAAATATTGGAATTCATGGATATGATAATATTTTTATGTCGCAATTTTTTAATCCGGCATTGACGACTGTAAAAACACCGTCAGATGAAATGGGAGAGGAGGTGGCCAATATGGTTCTTGATTATGTTACGAAGCAGAAGAAAATAACAGATTGTCATTCCAGGATATTAAGTGCAAGTTTAGTAGAAAGGAATTCAGTATAAGCTTTTATTATAATCAATGGTTAAACGTTTAACCATTGATTATACCTGTCCCTACTTCATATAAAAAAGGTTTGTGTTACAAACTTGGAATTAAATATATGGGTTTTAGGAGTTAGAAATGAAACGACGAGGAATCTTAAACAGTGAATTGTCCAAACTGGTAGCAAAAATGGGACATGGTGATTTGATCTTAATTGGAGATATCGGTTGTCCTTTTCCAAGGCATGAGATGACAAAAACAGTTGATCTTGCTATTACTGACGGGGTACCGAAAGTTACAGATGTTCTAAAAGTTGTTATGGAAGAATTGGTTGTTGAAGGATACATTGTTGCAGAAGAAACAAAAAAAATAAATCCTGAGCACTATGCTGCATACAAAGCTATTATCGAAAACTATCAAAATAAAGACAGGCCTCTTATAGAACAGATTCTGCCGCACAGCAAAATCAAAAATATGTGGCTCAATGGTGCAATTGAAGGAGAAGAAGTCAAAGTTTTTGTTCGAACGGGGGAAAGAAGCCCTTATGATTATATTTTCCTTCGAGCAGGTGTTGATTTCTAATTGTAAATGAATGCCAGTAGATTTGCGAGGAGATAATGAAATGAAATTTAATGATATCTTTACGGTTAGGAAACCCATAATAGGTATGGTTCATGTTCATCCGCTACCCGGTTCTTCTTTATATGATAAGAATGCAATGGATATTAAAAAAATTACTTCTGTAGCAGTAGAAGAAGCTAAGAAGTTAGAGGCAGCCGGTGTTGATGGGCTTCAGGTAGAAAACATATGGGATTTTCCATATCAAAAAGCGGAAACATTATCTCCTGCCACTATTGCAGCTTTAGCAGTAGTAACTTCTCATGTTATAGAAAATGTTTCTATACCAGTTGGAGTGAATTGTCATTTTAATGCAGCTGAGGCCGCTCTTGTGGTAGCGATAGCAAGTGGTGCAAAGTGGATTCGCATATTTGAGTATTGTGGAGCCTTTATTTCGCAAGTCGGTTTTATAGATTCGATAGGTGCATCTGTTTCTAGAATGCGGTCATATTTAGATGCAAAAGAAATTTTATTTTTGTGTGATGTAAACGTAAAATTAGGATCACACTTTATTATCAATGATCGTTCTGTTGCTGAACAGGCACAAGATATTGAACAAGAGGGAGGGGATAGCGTCATTGTTACAGGTTTTAAAACGGGAATGGCACCTTCTGTTGAAAAAATACAAGAAGTAAAGACTGCGGTAAGTATTCCTGTTTTACTTGGAAGCGGGGTTACTATTAAAAACGTAAAAGACTTATTAAGTGTGGCGGACGGAGCTATTATTGGATCTTGGTTTAAAGAAGGCAATGATTGGAAGAACTCCGTATCTTATCAAAGGGTTTTTGATTTTATGAACGTTATACGCGGATTGAGAAAGGAAATAAGATGAGTAAAAAGATTTTATGTATGGGTGCTATTAATATTGATTTAACTATGTATGCCTCTTGTATACCTAAGCCGGGCGAAACTGTCGTTACAGATAATTTTAGCACTTTTCCTGGTGGTAAAGGTGGAAATCAAGCAGCAACAATTGGAAAATTAGGTGGAAATGTCGCATTTTTTACAAAAATGGGAAATGATAGTTTTTCTAATCAACTAAAAGAAAATCTTAAAGATTCTGGTGTTGATATTTCACCGATTATAGTAAATGCAGGTTTGACCAGTGGTATAGCTATGATTATGGTTGATGCAAACGCACAAAACAGTATTATGTTTACACCAGGCGGTAATGCATATCTTTCCATTGATGACATTTGTCAGTATGAGGATTTATTTTCTGAGTACGATATTCTGGAAATAACCTTGGAAATTAATCCGGATGTTGCTTACGAAGCTATACGTATAGCTCATAGGCATGATATGACAGTGGTGCTTGATCCTTCTCCTATGCCAATTACTGGTATTCCCGATAGGATAGCAAGTATGATTGATTATATAAAGCCGAATGAGATTGAAGCTGAATTATTGGCAGGAATACAAGTTAAAGATGAAGAAAGTGCACGGAAATCATTAGACAGTTTAATAAAAAAAGGATTCAAACATCCAATATTAACAGTAGGGTCTAGAGGCCTATATACCTATAATGATGGAACTTTGATAACATTACGTCCCTATCCTGTGACAGCAATAGATACTACTGCTGCTGGAGATATTTTTTTAGGAGCTTTTACGGTATCTCTTGCACAAGAAAAAACATTTTTGGAGTGTTTAGAGTATGCAATAGCTGCAGCATCGTTGAGCGTTACAAAAAAGGGTGCACAAACGTCAATTCCTACAAAGGAAGAAATTAATGTTTTATTAGCTTAATCTATATAAACTGGGGACTGTTTTTTATGGATGAGATTATATTGCAATTAAAGGAAATCGATAAAACCTTTGGTGGTATACATGCTGTCAATTCCGTGAACTTTACTTTACGAAAAGGTGAAATTCATGCATTGCTTGGAGAGAATGGTGCAGGAAAATCAACCTTAGTGAAGATTCTTACCGGAGTTATCCAGGCGGATAATGGAAAGATATTACTTGATAACGAAGAGGTTATAATTGAAAGTCCGATAGGAGCTCGAAGAAAAGGTATAGGAGTAATTTATCAAGAACTTAGTTTGATTGATTCACTGACTGTAGGAGAGAATATTTTTTTAGGACATGAACCCCAAAAAAGATTTGGATTATATGATTACAAAAGTATGTATGAGAAGAGCGAAAGTTTTCTTCGTCAATTTGATATTGCTATTGATGTTCATAAACTAATTTCCGATTTACGCCCTGGCGAAAAACGTATTATTGAAATTATAAAGGCATTAGCATTAAATGCACGTATTCTACTATTAGATGAACCAACAACTGGAATGTCACAAAAAGAAATAAATGCATTGTTTAAAATTATGCATACACTTACAGAAAAAAATGTCAGTATGATTTATATATCACATTACCTTGATGAAATTTTCAGAATCTGTGATAGAGCAACAGTTCTTAGAGATGGGCAAGTGATAAATACTTATCAGGTTAAAGATATTACAAGTGAAACTCTTATCAAAGCAATGATAGGTCATACAGTTCAAAAAAAAGCAAAAAATAAACAAGTCTTAATTGATGAAGAGGTTATTAAGTTGGACAATTTTAAAACAGATTTAATGCAAAAACCTATTTCTTTAACTGTACACAAAGGTGAAATAGTTGGTGTGACTGGCATCATTGGTTCTGGGAAAAGTGAGCTAGCCAATTCTATTTTTGGAATTGGAAAGATTTTACAGGGAAAGGTCTTTTTACACCACAAAGAAATCAGAATCGGCTCTCCATTAGCCGCCCGTAGACAGGGTATTGCCTTAATTCCTGAGGACCGAAAAACTCAAGGGCTGTTTTTGAAAGATACCATTATTGATAATTTGATGATAGTTAATATAGCAGCAGAAGAGAATAAATACGGACTAATTAATCGTAAACGTGCTGTTAAAGTGGCAAGAGAAATAGGTTCTGCTGTAAAAATACATCCTCTTATACCAGATATGATTGTAGGTAATTTATCAGGAGGGAATCAGCAAAAAGTTGTTATAGGAAAATGGCTTTCAATGGATCCTGATTTAATTATTATGGATGAGCCGACACGAGGAATTGATGTCGGTGCGAAAAATGAAATATACAACCAAATATACAGTTTTGCAAATGCAGGCAAAGGTCTCTTGGTTTTTTCTTCTGAATATCAAGAACTCATAAATCTTTGTGATCGTATTTTGGTTATTCGCCAGGGAGAAATTGTTGGTGATTTTTTTAATACCAATATAGCCGGTGAAAAAATTCTATCATTATCATTGGGAGGAGAATAGAAAGATGGGGCAATATAAAAAGATAGACATAAAAAAAATTTTTTCTAGTGAAATTGGGTTGCTTCTAGTTCTCATAGTATTGGGACTTATATTTTCGTTTACATCGCCTAGTTTTTTTACTACGGCAAATCTTTTAAATATTAGTCGACAGGTTTCCATTGTATTAATTATTTCTATAGGGATGCTCTGTGTTATTTTATGTAGTGAAATAGATTTATCCGTTGGTGCGATTGTTGCTCTCTCTGGAGTTGGATGTGCCATTATTTTGCGTTCAACCGGATCTATTGTTTTGGCGATCGTTATTCCTTTAGTTATAGGTTCTGTTCTCGGTGTTATTAATGCTATTTTTGTTGTTCATTTTTATATACCTTCTTTTATTGTTACTTTAGCAATGATGATGATTATTAGAGGGATTGCTTTAGTTTGGACTAATGGACGTGCAATTGCAGGATTGCCCCGCAATTTTGCAGTTTTAGGAGCTGGTTATATAGGAATAATACCTGTTTCGACACTATTGTGTGTTGTTTTGTTATTTTTTGCATATTTAGTGCTTCAAAAAACAAGACATGGTGTTTATATGAAAGCTATCGGTGCAAATCTTGAAGCAGCAAATTTATCCGCTATACCCATTAAAACGTATAAAACAGCGGCATTCTTAGTTTCTGGACTTATGTCCGGTATTGGGGGAATTATTACAACAAGTAGATTATTATCTGCTCAGGCAATTGCAGCAGAAGGAATGGAGATGGATGTACTTTCAGCGGTAATTCTTGGAGGAGCATCCTTATCTGGAGGAAAAGGAACGATAACAGGTACTATTTTAGGTGCATTAATTATTGGGGTTATAAATAATGGTATGAATCAACTTGGTCTAAGTGCGTTTTATCAGCAGATAGTAAAAGGCTCTATTATCATCGCGGCAGTTTTTGTTCGAAGACGAAAGCACAATTAGCATAAAGCGGGAAAACCACTCGTTAGGAGGTATATTATGAAAAGAGTAGCATGTTTTGTGTTGGTTGTTACACTTATAATGAATGTAACATTTGCTTCTGGAAACAAAGACAGCAAAAAAGGAGGTATTACAATTGGATTTGCTGTTTCTACTTTAGCTAACGATTTCTTCATGACGATGCAAGATGCGGGGATTGCAAAAGCTAAAAAAGAGGGATTTACATTAATTACACTAGATGCACAAGATTCATCAGAAATCCAAGTGAATCAAGTGGAGGATTTAATTAATCGAAAGGTTGATTTAATTATTCTTAATCCTTGTGATTCTAACGCTATTGGAACGGCTGTACTACAAGCCAATAGTGCGGGTATTCCTGTAATCACAATAACCAGAGCATCTAATCTCGGTAAAGTTGTCCAGCATTTGGATATTGATAATAAAGAGGCAGGAAAATTAATTGCACGACAGATGATTGAAGATTTGAATGGCACTGGCAAAGTTGCAATTCTTGAGGGAATCCCTGGTGCTTCTTCTACTAATGATCGTGAGGCGGGTTTTATTGATACGATAAAAGGTACAAGGATAAAAGTTGTTGTATCGTTAACTGCACATTACAATCGAGATGAAGGCGCGAATGTTACAGAAGATATTCTACAGGCCCATCCTGATATTGTTGCAATATATGCCCACAATGATGAAATGGCGCTTGGCGCGGTTCGAACAATTGATGCGGCCGGTTTAAAAGGAAAAATCAAAGTGTATGGGATTGATGCCATCAATGAAGCTATAATAGCTATAAAGAATGGTGAAATTGCAGCAGATGTTCAACAGCAACCGGCTCTTCAAATGGAAACAGCGATTGATTCTGCTTTAAAGTATTTAAAAGGTGAAAAAGTGGAGGCCAGAGTCAACATTCCTTTAAAATTACTAAAAAAAAGTAATCTATAATTATATCAACCAGCATCGGATGTCTTTAGTGTAATAAGCATCCGATGCGCTCGATGCTCTATTTAGATTTTTCTCTAACGTATAAAAAGTAGTAAACCGTAAAGGCAAGAGAGTGCAAAAACCACGAAAGAGGATAACATACTATAATCCTCATAAAATCAGCCCCGGTGGCGGTTATATACAACATCCATACAACCCGCGAACCGCATATTGTAAGCAGAGATACAAGCATTGCGGCAAAGGTTTTTCCCGAGCCTCTTATTGAAGCGGAAAATAAATCGCCGAATACGTAAAAAACGTAAAAGGGAGCTATAAAATGCATTATGCGCACGGTAACGGCAATCACATCATAGTCGTTTGCACTTATAAACAGCTTTGCAAAAGTACCGCTGTACAAATACAACAGGGTGCTGATAATCAGCACGGTAAGGGTGCCGACCGCAACACCGAACAGGGTACCCGTTTTAACCCGGCCGATTTTTCCCGCACCGTAATTTTGGGCCGCACACACGGAAACCCCGTCGGCAACCGCTCCGACTGAAAACCATATTAAAAAATCAAGCTTTCCGCACAGTGCCCATGCCGCTATATTGTCGGTGCCCGAAGCGTTTATGCCCGATTGAATAAGTATGTTTGCTATAGGATAAAATGCAGATTGAATCCCTATCGGAACGCCGGTTATAAGAATACGCTTGAACGCTTCGGCGTGAAAACGCAGTTTTTTCGGATACAGTCTGCCCTCGGTTTTCGAGCATATCAATGCGGCAAGGGCAAAAACCGCGCTTATACATTGGGCTATTGAAGTTGCAAGGGCGGCTCCCGCGGTGCTCCATTTAAAATACCCTATAAAGAGTATATCCAAAGCGACATTCGCAAAGCAGGATATTATTAAAATATACAGGGGTGTTTTTGAATCGCCCAATGCACGAAGTATTCCTGCAGCAATGTTGTACAACATCATAAACACAAAACCCGCAAAATATATGTGTACGTATGACAAAGCGTAATCGTAAATTTCGGAAGGAACCGCAATAAGATGTAAAATATAAGGAGCGCAGAGAATACCCGCCGCCGATAAAACGGTTCCCCCTGCAAGGGCAAACAAAACCGCCGTATGAACGGCATTATCGAGTTTTTTAAAGTCTTTTGCTCCGTAGGAATAGGAAACCAGAATGGAAGCGCCGGCGGAAATGCCGGCAAAAAACAATACGGGAAGCCGTAACAGGGCATATACGGAATCTATAGCGGCCAAACCGATTTTTCCCGTATATTTTCCTATAATGACGGCATCGGCGGTAACGTAAAGCTGCTGCAAAACGGTACCGGCAAGTATGGGCAGTACAAAAATCACCAGTTTTTTTCGAAGCGCCCCTTCGGTAAAATCGATATTTTTTTGTACCGCCGCCTGCATTACCTCTCCTTACACTTTCGCGCAGACTATTTTCCGAATTTTTCTATATACCCGAGAATAAAGATTGCAAATACGATTGCCGGCAAAATCCACGTAATATAAAAGCGCAATTTTCGCGGAAAGCGTATGCCTTCTCCGGCGTCGGCTTCGGCGATAAAATTATCCCAGCCCCAGCCTCTTTTGCTGCAGCAAAAAATCAAAAAGACCATTGACCCCAAGGGAAGCAAATTATTGCTGACGATAAAGTCTTCCAAATCCAAAATACCGCTTCCCGGTCCGAGGGGCTGAATCCACGAAAGAACGTTAAAGCCCAATGCACAGGGAATTGAAAGCACCGCAATAATAAGGGCGTTTATAATAACGGCCTTTGTACGGCTCCAATGCAGTATATCGATTGCATAAGAAACGATGTTTTCAAACACGGCAACAACGGTGGTCATGGCGGCAAAGCTCATAAAGAGGAAAAACAAACTGCCCCAAAATCTTCCCGCGGGAAGCGCATTAAAGATATTCGGCAGGGTAACGAATACAAGGCCGGGACCGGCTCCGGCATCCACACCGAAGGCGGCACTTGCGGGGAAAATGATAAGACCGGCCATAAAGGCCGCAAGGGTATCAAGGCCGAGTATGCTTAAAGATTCTCCGGTTAAACTGCGCTCCTTTTCGATATAGCTTCCGAAAATAGTCATTGCACCGATACCGAGGCTGAGGGTAAAAAAAGCCTGGCCCATAGCGGCGTACACGGCGCTCCAAACGCCGTTTTCCACCATGCGGTTAAAATCGGGTTTAAGGTAAAAAGCAATCCCCTTTGAAGCTCCGGGAAGGGTTACCGAACGCACCGCAAGGACAAGCATAATCACAAATAAAAAAGACATCATGATTTTTGCAACCCGCTCTACTCCGTTGCGCAACCCGCCGGCACAGATAATAAAGCCCAGGGCAACGGTGATAAGCATCCAGGTAATCATTAAACCGGGTTTTCCGAGCATTGCACCGAAAAAGGCCCCCGTTTGCTCAGGACTAAGACCGCTTAAATTACCCTTTATCATTGCAAAAAAATAGTAAAGCATCCAACCGGCAACGGTCGTATAAAACATCATCAATAAATAATTGCCCGCTATGGCGATGTAGCCGAAGATATGCCATTTTGTGCCGGGTTTTTCAAGTTTATAAAAAGCTCCCGCAACATTTTGGCGAGATGCGCGTCCTACGGCAAATTCCATAATAATAACGGGAAGACCGAGTATAATTAAAAAAATAAGATACAGCAGTACAAAGGCTCCGCCGCCGTATACGCCAGTGATATAGGGAAAACGCCATACGTTGCCCAAACCGATTGCACAGCCGGCCGATAAAAATAAAAAGCCCAACCTGCTTGCCAGTGTTTCTCTTTGTACTTTTTTGTCCATACTGATCTCCTTTTTTAACTCGCATGAGCCGTCATGCAAATACTTGCAGCGCAGTTTACAAAGCAAACCGTACATGATAACGTTACACGGATGTTATGTTAACATGCAGCCTTTATGTGCGGTTGTACGAAAAAATACATAGGCAGTATACAGGACTTTGCATAAATATGTAAATATACGGTTTTGCAAAACAACGTTTTTTTCATATTACAATTTTCCGTATATTTTGATACACTGTCTTTGAAAAAGACAACGGTGTCGGAGGTTAACATGAGTACACATATCGCTGCAAAAGAAGGTCAAATTGCACAAGTGGTTTTATTGCCCGGCGACCCTTTACGGGCAAAGTTTATTGCGGAAACTTTTTTTGAAAATCCGCAATGTTATAACGAAGTGCGCGGAATGCTCGGTTTTACGGGCATGTATAAGGGAAAGCGCGTATCGGTGCAGGGAACGGGTATGGGACAGCCCTCGTTATCGATTTATGTAAATGAATTGTTCCAATTTTACGGCGTACAAACGGCTATCCGTGTCGGAACCTGCGGGGCGGTACACAAAAGCACAAAGGTACGCGACGTAATTATTGCTTCAAGCGCTTGTACCGATTCTTCTTTGATGACGCAGCGTTTCGGCTCTTTGCATTTTGCTCCGACTGCAAGTTTTGAATTGTTGGAAAAAGCGCGGAAAGCCGCATTGGCTAAAAACATAAGTCACCATGTGGGAAGCGTCGCTTCAAGCGATTTGTTTTACGATGAAAACAATAATTGGAAGTTATGGGCGCAGTACGGTGTATTGGGCATAGAAATGGAAGCTGCCGAATTATATACCCTTGCGGCAAAGTTCGACCGCAAAGCTTTGGCGATTTTAACCGTTTCCGACCACATCGCAACCGGCGAAGCGACATCCGCCGAAGAAAGACAGCTTACCTTTAAACAAATGATGGAAATTGCCTTGGATACGGCGACTGCTTGATATTCGGAAAAAGGGGACCGGCAACGGCGGACTGATATCCGCTTTTTTTAACGGCCCCTATTCGGCAGTTTCCGTTCAAGACTGTTATGCTCAAGGTACGGATGATTTTCAAAAAAGCGATTTAAGAAAACCGAGTGCTTTATCGGCTCCATGAAGTGCTGCGGTTTCTAAACTTATCGTTTTATCGTATCCCAGTTCAGCAATCAATTTCAGGCAGCGCAAAATATAGGTATCCAAGCTTTCCGCAGGGAGTGCTCTGGCCGTATTTGCAATATGGATATGCTCGACAAGCGGAAATAAAAACTTCAAATCTTCAATAGACTCGTTTTCCGTCATCATATGGTAAAGATCGGCCATCAAGCCGAATTGCCTGTCTTCGACAAGATTCACAACGGCACTCCCTTCTTTTAAACTGTTTACAAGAGCGCACTCCGATTTATTAAGCGGTTCCAGCAGGATACGGATGTCCGTTTCATGTGCAAGAGGGCAGAGGACTGTCTTTATAAAGTCGACAAAGCGGCGGACGGCGCAATCGGTGTCAAGCTCCGGCGGAGGATTTCTGAATGCGCCGGAACCGAATATTATTTTCGATACGCCTAGTGCCTTTGCACGATTTAACGCGGATTTTACATAATCGGCGATACGGTCCCGGTTGTCGCGAAAAAGATTTAAGTTTCCGGGGAAAAAATTGCACATGATATTGCTTTCAAGTCCTAGTTCTCGGACAAGGGCGACGACATCGGAAAATTTTTCTTCCGACAGGGCATTTATGCCCGTAACGGGAAACTCGATAAAATCAAAACCGAATTCTTTTACGATAACCGGCATCGAAATTTCGACGGAAAAAAGGGGAGAAGAAGCAAAGCCTGTGCAAAAACCGTATTTCATCAAAGAAGCACCTTTCGGCCGGTAGCCGAGCTTTTATATATGGCACAAATTATTTCGACCGATTTTTTTGCTTCTTCCGCTGTAATGGCCGGATCAATTCCTTTACGGATTGCCTCGATAACGTTTCGAAAGCATTTTTCATGCCCCTTGTAACTTATGGCCGACGGATCCGAGGCGCCGCCGCCTGAAGACGTTTTATCTATAAAATTCTTTCTGATAAAATCGTCTTCAGGTTTTTCATGCTTGAACTGCCAGTATTTGATTGACTCCTCTTCCACAACAACACTTCCTTGCGTACCGCATATTTCAATTTTTTTTAGGAATCCGGGATAAACGGCCGTTGAACCTTCTATAACCCCAATGGCACCGTTTGTAAATTTCAGCACTGCTGCGGCGGTATCCTCAACTTCAATATTTTTGTGTCCTATTAGGCTTGTTTGCCCCAGAATTTCCTTTACGGGGCCGCCGTACCATTGAAGTAAATCTATGGCATGGATACTTTGATTCATCAAAGCTCCGCCGCCGTCGAGCTTCCATGTTCCGTGCCAGCTGATTTTATCATAATAGTCTTGACTCCTGTACCATTTCACTTGGGCATTGAGAATCGTAAGCGTACCGAAACGCCCTTCTTCTATTGCTTTTTTGACTAAGGCGGGGCCTTCGTGGAAGCGGGATTGAAAAACACAGGAGAGAATAACCTTATTTTTTTTGGCGCATTCAATCATTTTGTCGATTCTTTCGGTTGTCACTTCTATCGGCTTTTCGACAATCACATGCTTGCCGGCTTCCATTGCAGCTATTGCAACTTCCATGTGGGCGCCGCTTGGCGTACCGACGGTGACGATGTCGATATCGGGATCTGAAAGAAACTGCGAGAGGTTGTCATAGGGGCGCACTCCCTGACGTTCCCGGCAAAAGGATTGTGCTTTTTCGGAAACTTTGTGAAATGCGGCTGTCAATTGGGCTTCTTGTATGTGTTCTATCGCCGTTGCATGAAACCTTGATATGGCACCGAGCCCTATTATTCCAAAACCTGTTTTACCGTTTTTCATTTTCGTTAATACTCCTTTTATAAAAGACTGCCATATCCTGAGCTTGCAAGGCAAGTTCCATTGCATTTAAAACATGTTCTTGGCTTACGGCATTTTCGGTTCGATTGATACAGTCTAAAATCAATTCCCCGAAAAACGGATATCCTGTGCGCCCTGCCGCACAAATATGATGTTCTCCCTCATTATCGACGAAATAGATGTGATCGCCGATATCCGAAACGGCGACATCCACATACTTTCGTATTTCCAAAATCCCTTTTGTGCCGACAATAAAAACCCGTCCGTCCCCCCATGCTTTTAAACCGTCTGGAGTAAACCAGTCCACCCTGCAAAAACCCTGTACACCGTTGTCGGTTACAAATGAAACTTGACCGTAATCTTGAAAATCGGGATGGGCAGGATTGTTAAAATTGCCGACGGAAGCGGAAAGTATCGTTCCGGAATTTGCATGTGCATAGCTTAAAATTTGCTCAAGCTGATGCGATCCGATATCCGTTAAAATTCCGCCGTTTTTTTCCGCATCCCAAAACCAATCGGGACGAGTTGCCGCATTAAGCCGGTGAGGGGCGAGTATTTGGATGCTTACGATATCTCCAAGCCGCCCTTCATCTATCATTTGCTGAGCCAGTACTGCTCCTTCAACATGGATTCTTTCTCCGAAATATACGATATATCTGCGTTTTGTATTTTCGGACAATTCCCGAACTTTTTGTACTTCGGACAGCTTGAGGAAGCCGGGCTTGTCCACAAAAAAATCTTTTCCGGCGTTCATTACGGCCTCTCCAAGATAGAACCTTTTATCCGGTCTTATGGCGCTGAGAACCATAGATGAACAATCGCACAGTACTTTATCTGTATCGGCAGCCCTGCGACACGAAGGATGTGCTTTGATAAAAGCATCGACTTTTTGCGGATCTTTGTCATATACATTTAAAATTGTACCGCCGGCTTCTTCTATACCGTTGACCATAGCCGATATATGTCCGTGATCCAGTCCGATAACGGAGAAAAAAAAACGCCCTTTTTCTACTGCTTTTCGTACAATTCCTGTTGAAATCGGGGCATAATTCATCCCGTCCGCTTTTTGAAAGCTACTTTCCACGTTTCCTCCCAAACAATTTAAACAATCCCGTTTGTGCAAGGACCATAAGTAAAATCAAAACGAGGAAAAAAATACAAATGGGTTGAGTTATCAAGGGCAACAAAGAACCGTTGGAAAGATTTAAACCGCGTCTTAAATTCGAATCGGCCATCGGACCGAGTATTACCCCTAAAAGAAAGGGAGCAGCCGGAAATTTGAGGTTCGAAAGAACCGTTCCGATCAGGCCGAAAACGAACATTACCTTTATATCAAATAAATTGTAGTTTATCAAATAGGAGCCGATGACGCATAATGTGAAAATTATCGGCATAAGAATCTTTTTTTGAACCCCCAGTATGCGTATAGTCATTTTGCTCATAAACAATGCAACAATCCACATGGTAATTGATGCAAAAGCAAGATACGTGCAAATACTGTAAATAAAAGAGGGGGATTCTGTCATTAAAAGAGGTCCCGGCCTATAGCCGTGCATTAAAAATGCGGCAAGCAAAACTGCCGCCGGTGCTGAACCGGGAACTGCAAGACTCAAAACGGGGATTATAGCTCCGCCTATACAGGCATTGTTCCCCGTTTCGGCAGATATTATGCCCAACGTTTCTCCTTTTCCAAAAGAGTCAGGATGCTTACTTGTCGATTTGCTGACCCAATAACTGAGCCATCCTCCGGTGTCTTCCCCGACGCCGGGTATTATACCTACTCCAACTCCTATAAAAGCGGAACGGACAATCGCCGAAATATTTTTACCGATTAGCTTAAATCCTCTACTTATTTCAAATTTACTGACCCGTATACTTTCTTGAGCGGTTTCCGTTTTAAATGCCGCTATAATTTCGGGAAAACCGAACAGTCCGATCATGACGGGAATCAGTTGTATATTTGCCATAAGATTGACGTTCCCGTAACTGAAGCGGGGATACGTATTTAGGGTATCAAGTCCGATTTGCGCTACAATCAGCCCCAGAATTCCGCTTATCCAGCCCTTTAAGGCATTTCCCTGTGCTGTAAGCGAACCGCAAATTACAACCCCGAAAATTGAAAGCAAAAAAAACTCCCAGCTTTTAAACTTTAAAGCGAAGGCGGTAAGAAGCGGGGTTAAAGTTAAAACAAATATGACGCTGATAAAAGTTCCCAAAAAGCTGGAAGTTGTTGCTAAAAAGATGGCAAGTCCGCCTTCTCCTTTTTTTGCAAGCGGAAATCCGTCCAGTGCGGTTGCGGCGCTTGCAGGCGTTCCCGGAATGTTAAGCAGTATTGCGCTTTGGCAGCCGCCGGAAATCGCTCCGACATAAACGGACACCAAAGAGATGATGGCTGACTGCGTGGGGAAATTATATGTAAGTCCTGTAAGAAGGGCGATAGCCATTGTTGCACTGAGTCCGGGAAGCATTCCCATTACAAGACCTGCAACCATAGACAGGGTCATAACCAGAATATTGTAAGGTATCAAGACTGTCATCAATGCTTGTCCTAAGTATTGTAATGCCATTTGTCTACTCCTCTATCAAGGTAGGGCCGCATGGAAGCCGATTTGAAACAGCAATACAGTCAATCCTATTACTGCAAGCGCTATTATAACGACCTTCCACCATTTTGCGGCTTTCAAAAAAAGCATGAGTCCGACAAGAAATATGAGAGAAGCCACCCAAAACGGTAAAAGTTTTATAAGGAAAAAACTGTATACGAACATCATGGCGATTCCAACTGCCATGGAGATAGTGTCATATTCGCTGAAAGCCGGCTTCATCCGGGAGGAAAACCGGTTCCAGTTATCGATAAAAGCGGCTTTTAATGTTCCTCTTCCTTTCAAGGATTGAAACAACAAAAGAATACTGCAAAACAAAAGGGCAGCACCCAATATAACCGGCATAAATCCCGGCGACAAAACGAATTCGGGAATGCTATAGGGCATCTGTGCGGCATCTTTGTATATGCTTATTCCCCCGAACAGAACGAACAAGCCGACTGCAATAAGAACGAATGAAAAAATAAAATCCTTGTATTTATCGTCCATTTATTTACACACCTGTTAAAAAAAGCGGGACTGTCTTAAAAGTAACTGACCTTTGCAACAGTCCCGCCGGTTGCGGTTTGACTTAGCGTTTTATACCGAAGTCAGCCGGATTGATTTTTGCGGCACCGGCATCGTAAAGGATGTAGCAAGCCTTCGAGGCAAAACCTTCTAGGAATTTTTGTGATTCTTCTCTTCCCTTCGGGGTAACCACGAAACTCTTAAGAGCGCAAAAATCCAAAAATGCTTTATCTTTTACAGCGACTTCAAATGCCTTGTCCAGTTTTTTTAGATCCGCTTCGGGAAGTCCATTGGGAATAAGGATTCCGGTAACTTCACCCATCGGAAGATACTTTGAAGCTTCCGGATATGTTTCCTTTATGGAGGGAATGATAATGCCGGGAGCTATTTCAATAGCCTTGTCGCTCAATATACAAAGGGCTTTTACATCTCCTTTGATGATGGCATCCTTGTATTCGGCTAAAAGCTGAGGACAAAAATCAACTTCACCGGCAAGTGTGGCTGTAAAAGCCGGGCCGCCTCCGCCATACTGTATGTGTTTATATGGGGCACCTGCAACGGCTTTGACCACTTCCGCTCCGAAATGTCCGCCGGATCCGACACCGGCCGTTCCGGCTGTCACTTGACCGGGATTTTTTTTAATTGCCTCGACAAGATCATTGATGCTGTTGAAAGGAGAGTTTTTGGGAACTACAATTACGTTCGGTGCATAGGTTGCAATCCAAATGTCCCATTTTTTGAATGTTTTGTCGGTGTAACCGTTGACAGGCATTGTACAAAAAGCCAACATCCCGTTTGCCAACATAGCATATCCGTCAACTGCGGAATTCTGCACTTTGAGCGTTCCGGCAGAGCCGCCGGCACCAGGAGTATTGATAACATTAATCGTAACCCCCAGCTCTTTTCCCATTGCATTGGCAAGCGCTCTTGCTGTCAAATCCGTTGTGCCGCCGGCTCCGTAAGGAACTGTCATGTTGATGTTCTTATTCGGGTATGTGCTTTTTTCTTGCGTGCCGCTTGCAAAAGCGAAGCTGAAAGTAAAAAGCAAAACCAAGCAGAAAATCACTGTTTTTTTCATTTTCGACCTCCAATGAAAAAAAATCATGTTATATCAGCTACAGATGCTCCTTCCACTAAGGAGCAAGCCTGTACCAATTTTTTTTCACACGGCAGGCACTCATCGCGTTTAATAAGCTTGAGTAGCAACTCGGCCGCTCTGGCGCCCACTTCTTCATCTCCCATATGAACATGGGTAAAATTATTGTTGCCGGCTGTCACCCATTCGGGACTTCCGATTAAAACAACGCTTATATCTTTTCCAATTATTTTGCCGGCATTTGTTAAATATTTGATTCCGCCCTTTGCCTGCAAGTTAAAGCCGAAAAGAAATGCCGTCACATCCGGGTGCTGTTCCATTACTCGCATCACAGCTCTTTTTCCACCTTCGTCGCTCAAATCGTCTTCTTCAATGAACAATTCGCCTTTTGAGCGATAGACATCTTGCGCCGCCCTACGTCTTTCAAGAAGATCGCTTATTCCCGTGTCCCATCCTATAAATGCGGCTTTTTTATGGCCGTGTGAAAGCAAGTTTGCCGCAGCAAGTTCGCTACATTTATAGTTGTCTGTTGCTACAAGATAGTAATCTTCATTGACTCCGGCAAGCTGTCTGTCGACCACAACCATCGGTATACCGATTCTGCGGACCCTTGCCGTATTCGAACCGCCTTCAGGGGAAGGTGTGACGACAAGCCCGTCAACGCGCTGCTCTATCATACGCCGTATAAAATCACGTTCTCTTATCGGGTTGTCCAAGGTATCGCAAATAATCAAATCGTAGCCTGCTTTCATGAGAATTTTTTCACTTGCAACGATTATGCGTGTAAAAAACTGGTTTTCGAACTGCGGAACAAGAATTCCTACCAGTTTTACTTCCTTGCCCTTTAAGGATGCCGCTCCTATACTTTTTATGTAGTCGAGTTCACGGACGGCTTTCATAACTTTTTCACGGGTTTTTTTGCTGATATACCTTCCGCTTTTGTTGCTCAGGACATAGCTGACGGTACTGGGTGTTGTTCCCGCTTTTTCTGCTACATCTTTTAGCGTTGCATATTTAGCCAACAGCGACTCCCTGTAATAGGCAAACGTTTGCCTAAATTAATTTTGAAAAAAACCAAACCGGCAATCGTTTGTTTCTTTTATCCATAAGTATAGTAACCCCGGTTTTGCAAATCTGTCAACAGTTTTTTTATTTTTTTATTGCGGCCGGTATCTTTTCCGATTCTTCAAAGCGGTAAAGCCTATTCGGTAATTTCTATTTTTACGGTTCTTGAATCGCTTCTGCCCTTATTATCCGTAACGGTAAGTTCGTAGGTACCGGAAAAAGGTTGCCATTCGTATGTTTCCGAGGGGGCGCAGCGTGTTATAAAAGAACTGCCTGCGAACCAAAATATTTCGGATGTGTCGGCGTCGGTTACCGCACTGAGTATAATTTTGTTTTTTTCCGGTGTACTTGTGCGAAATACGTACAATGTGTTTTTTAAAGGTGAAACTATTTTGGGCGGAAAGCCTGCGCCCGCGCCATTTATTTTTTTATCTTCGTTCGGATAATCGGGCGGTACAAGGCGCGGCAGCCCTGCTTGGGCGAAAAGCTTCATTAAGTCGCTCGGCCAGAATTCGCGCACAACCGTTTTGCAATAACTTTTATCCCGTTCATCCGTGCGGAAACCGGTTCTCGTATCAATTGTAATTTTTCGGTGGATACGGCATTTTGTAATCGGCGAAACGCCCGGAATAAACCACGCTTCTTCGGTTTCCTCGCAGTCGCCGTTTGGAATACCGCCGGAAACCGAACATACTTTGATTTTTTTTACGCCTTCAGGCGGTATGTCGGAAATATTTCGGCACAAGCCGGCAGCACTTATTCGGTCGGCAATATTGAAAAAAAGCGGTGCGGCGGCAGTTCTGCCCAAAAAAGAATTGTTGCCGGTTCCGTCGAAATTACCTATCCACACACACAGAATGTATTGTCCGAAAAAACCGATTGTCCAGCAGTCCCTAAAGCCGATTGACGTTCCGGTTTTATATCCCGCGCTTATATGAACGGAATCGGAAGAGCGTACGTTTTCCGGCGGCGGGTTTTGTTCGAGCATTTTGCATACGATAAAGGCGGCTTCCTTTGAAAACAAACGTTTTCCTGTGCCGTCAGAGCCGCCGGCTGTCGGCTTTGTTTTTTCTCCGTTTTGACGATACGGGGTTTGCGCCCTTGTTTTTACGTGGTATTGAACGCCGCCGTTTTTTAAAGCGGCATACAGATTTACCAGTTCGAAGGGACTCAGGTCGGCGCTTCCCAATACAATGGAAAGCCCGTAGCTGTCTTTATGCTTTAATCCTGAAATGCCCGCATAGGATAAAAAATCATATAAGTCCGGATTATGTATATTCCGCGCCAATTCCACTGCGGGAACATTGCGGCTTTGCGTTAAAGCTTGCCACGCTTTTATCGGCCCTTTAAAGGTGTTCCCGTAATTATCGGGTGTGTATTCGCTGAAAGCCGAAGGGGTATCTTTAAGCATTGTGCCGTAATGAATAAGCCCCTGATCCAAAGCAAGTGCATAAATAAAAGGTTTTAATACGGAACCGGGCGAGCGTTTGGAAATATTCGCATCTATTTGACCGAGAATCCTATCGTTGTAAAAACCGGCCGAACCTACTGCGGCAAGGGTTTCCATTGTTTCCCAATCGATTAAAAGGGCGGCCGCATTGTTGATGCCTATACTGTGCCTTTGCTTTACGTATAAGTCGAGTGCGTTTTCCGTAATTGTTTGCAATTTTAAATCCAAAGATGTATGAACAATTCCTTTCGGAAAACGGCCGCTTCCGGAAATGTCCGTATGTGCCGCATATGCTGCGCGTGACGGGCGGCTTGTATTCGATTCGATCATACGCGTAAAATGTAAAGCCCTTTCCGGAAAGCTGCAGTGTAATCGAGGGACGGCTTGTATAAAGGCGCGCTTTTCTTCGTATTCGGGACGGCTTTTAAGCCAGGTTTCAAATAAACGTTGTCGGGCGTTCATAAGATCCTGCGGAACGGTATCGGCTCGCGGGCAGCGGCGCACGGGATCCTGCGGAAGTACGCACAACATAAGCTGCTGCGAAAAATCTGTTTTTTCTATAGGCAGGGCAAAAAAATAACGGGAAGCGGCTTCAAAGCCTTCGATGTTTTTTCCGCAGGGGGCAAGATTTACATAAGCATCCAATATTTCCTGCTTTGAAAATAAAAATTCGAGCCGCAGCGCCAAATAAATCTGTTTCAGTTTTCCTCCGATATTTTTTGTATACAGCTTATATTTTAATTTTGCCGTTTGCATGGTAATAGTCGAAGCCCCTATGCGCCGAGAACGTTTTACATAGGTTTCCCAGCCGGCTCGTATAAGCGAAACCGGATTTACACCGCGGTGAACAAAAAAACGCTTGTCTTCTTGCAAAAGAAGGGCTTCCAAAAACTCGCCCGGATATTCGGATACGGGCTTGTAAATGCGGTAGCATTCGTCGTTTGTAAGATATACTTTGAGCAAGGTACCTTTTTTATCCGTATATGCGCCGGAAAAGTCGATACCGTGTAAAATTCCCTTCGAACGCGCAATTTTAAAATCCGATACCACAATAAGGGCGCATATGCATAAAAGCAGGGCGGGAATAATGATTTTTTTTCTTTTGAAAAAACGCTTCATACACTGCGCACTTGCGGCACAAAGCGCGGATAAACTGTAGTTTATCCGCGCTTGTTATTATTTTGTTTTTTCGGTTTTTACTGCGGGCATCGGCGTTAAAGCTTGTATCGAGCGATCGTACATCGCTTCGGCGTATAGGGGCGGTACGGCAAAGCTTCCGTTTGTAATTGCCC
This sequence comes from Treponema sp. OMZ 840, assembly GCF_050937815.1. NCBI lineage: Bacteria > Pseudomonadati > Spirochaetota > Spirochaetia > Treponematales > Treponemataceae > Treponema > Treponema sp. OMZ 840. The sequence continues at coordinate 156,310 of NZ_JACDIJ010000004.1, read as the reverse complement.
GCGCCTTATAGCTGAAAGTTTGCGCTTTATCGGTGAAGGTACCGAAAAAGACGATACGGTCTTCGCGTATATCGATATAGTCGGGTTTCCATTCGCTGTTATTGTTGCGTATGGATTCGATGTCGGCTTCAAAGCACGAAGGCAGCATATCCGTAACGGCAACATTATATACATCGTTTTTACTCGTTGAGCGCAGGCGCAGCTTTACCGTAATTTCATCGCCTAAGGTAAAATCGGTAGCAGGCTTTGAGCCGCTTAAAAATTCCTTGTATACTTCAATACCGTCTTTTTGCGCTTTTTCGGGAATATGCTTTTGGAAGCCCGCCTGCACGGTTTGATAAAACAAATCGCGCTTTTCGTTGTTTTCGAGTATAAGTTTTTCGGCATCCGCGCTGAATCGGGCAGAAAAAACGCTTTCACCTTCGGGCTTTAAAACCGCAGACGAGTTTTTTGCAAACTGTTCGGTTAATACGAATTTTCCCGTTGAAGCTGTCGGAGCCGCTTCGAGAAAGCTTTGAATTGCCAGCAAGGCAAAGGCCGAAGAAAATGAAGTATAGCGCGAAGCCGAAATGTTTTTTTCGATATTCAAAAGCAATTCGTCCGAAATAAGGTTTAAATGTTTCGGATAGTATGTCGAAATCAAATAAAGATACGCACTTTGAAAATACAGGTCGTCTTCAAAACGGAAAACCTTGTCCGAGCGTTTTGCGCCGCGCTTTACCCGTGCAAGAATCTTTTCGCCTTCCGTATCCATATGCAGCATTTTGTACGCGGCGGCAAGATACATACACGCAACGGACATTTTGTCGTCTTTATCCATTTCTTTTTTGAGCTTTTCCACATATGCAGTTGTTACCGCTTCGTTTTTTGTAAGCACAAAAATACAAAATGCACGTGCATAGGTTCCGACTGTTTCGTTTGCCGCATGACCTTCAACCGCCGCTAAAAGGCGGTCCATAAAGGCAGCAGGCACATAAAATCCCTTATTGCGGGCTTCCGTTAAAAATAATGCGTAATAGGCGTCCAATTCGGGATACGAGGGCGATTTATAAGTCCAATAGCCTATGGTGCCGTCGCTTTTTTGGCGCGACTGCAAAATCGAAATAACATTGCGTACCGCTTCTTCGGCTTCTTCGCGTGCCTTCCCCGATTCTTTAAGGAGGTTTGCAAAAAGATAGGGATAGGCGGCGCTGGTAATTTGTTCGGAACAGCCGTAGGGATATTTTTCGAGGAAAAAGTGCAAACCCTTTGCAATACCGACGGGAAGATACGAAAGGTTTATTTCGCGCGATGCAAATTCGTCATATAAGGCATACTTAACGTCGATTTCCTTTTTTTTAGTTTCTCCTTTTCGCACCGAACCGGATGTCAGCCGTATTAGATAGGGCATAGACGGCCGTATACTTAAAGACGAAGCGATTTTTGACGATTTTGTACCGTTTGAAGCCGTAAATACCATATCCGCATTACCGAGTTTATCTTGTGCCTCAACTTCATATACAATCGTCGTATCTTTTCCTTCCGGTACCGTAATTTTTTGAACCGACTCGGAAAGCAGCTTGATTCCGCCGCTTGTTTTTACGCTTAAATTGATCGATGCGTTTGCGCCGCTTCCTTTGTCGTTATTTGTTACGGTAACCGAAACGGTAAAGCGGTCTTTCGGAGAAGCGAAAACGGGCAAAGTCGGAACGATAACATAGGTGTCTTTTACCTCAGTTGCGCTTTCGGCAACGCCGAGCGAATCGTCGGAAACGGCGACCGCCATTACACGAAGCTTTCCGTTAAAATAATCCGGAAGGCGGTATACCACCGAGCGTTTTGACGAATCGGTGTCGATAATGCCCGACCAATAAGCGACGGGAACGTTTTGTTTCCTTTTAAAGGGATTTAACCTGCGCGCCAAAGATTCTTTATAGTCGGCCCCGCCTCCTGCGGCAGCCAATGTTTTAAGAATGTTGAATTCGGGTAAAATTAAATCCAAAAGCTGGGCGGTTGAAACTTCCAAAGCCCGCTTTTTGAAAAAGAAGGGAAGGGGAGCCGGCGTTTTATAGCGGGCAACTTGTAAAATGCCTTCGTCAATCGCCATAATTACGATTTTACCGGGTTTTGACGACGAATACGTTATCGTATAATCCTGTCCGGGTTTTGCTTCTTGCGGAACTTCAAGGGCTATGTTATTTACGCGCTTGTCCAAATTGACCGAAAAGGGAACGGCGGCATAACAAAAGGGACTCATATAGATTTCCGAAGAACCGTAGGAACGCGTGTACATAACCGTTATATAGCCGTTGCCTTCCAAATCGTAGGGAATGTCGATGTTTTGCACCGAAGAAGGTCCGTTTGAGCGGAACCATTTATAAGTGTATACCTTATCGCGTTCGACGGCTATAAGACCGCTTCCTTCGTAGGGCGCTTTTATAAACAATTGTGCGTTTTCGCCCGGACGTAAATCGGATTTTTGCAGTTTTACTTCCAATTCGGCGGTTCTCGAAAGACTGCGCTGTACGTTTTTTTCTCCTATAACGGAAAAAGCGAGCGAATTTAATTCGATACCGTCTTTATTTTTTAAAGAAAGAATAAAATCGCCTTCGGCCGAAACGGGAAGTTCATATTCAAAACCGTTTTCGGAAATTGAAATGCGCTTTGTTTCTACGGGAAATTCTTTTTTTACCGATTGATATTTATATACGCCGTTCGGCTGTTTTACCAATACCGAAACATATTTGTTTTCCCTGATTGAAAGTTCGACATCGTTTACCGTGCAAAGCGCAAAATCGGGTCCCAGTGCGATAAGTTTTATAAGCCGCTTTGAATCTTTTTTTATGTAGGAAAGATCACCGTCGGCCTTTGCACCGATAAGGTATTCCAAAGGCGAAATATATACCGACGATGCTGCACTAACCGAACGGCCGCTTGCTTTTTCCAAACCGTCGGCGGTAAAAACGAGGCGGTAAGAAGCTTTTGAAAACTTTTCCGTATCTATGGCGAATTCGGCAATGCCCTTTTCATCCGTTATCTTGTCGGCAAGAGAAAACTCAAAAGACTCTTCGGCTTTGTACGGGTCCGAAAAAACATAATCGCGGTATTTTACCGGTTTTATATAACCGGGACTCAGATAAATGCCTGCCTTTACGGTGTTACCCGCCGCCGGCGTACCGAAAAGATTTTTAAGTTTTACAACGGCGCTTAATTGCTCCGGCCGTATCCAGCCTTGTGAAGGAATCGGCGAAAAAGCGGCTGTAATGTTCAGCGTATCCGGAAGAAATTCTTCCACTTTTACCGTTTCGCTTGCGATGTGAAGCCGTTTTACTTTATTGTTCGAATCGGTTTTTTTCAAATATACCGACACCGTGTATATACCTGTGGGCGAATAATCGCGCGTTGAAAATTTTATTTCGTCGAAGGCTTCTTTGCTTAAGGGGAATTCGGTGTCGTATATTTCGTTTCCGTTGGGATCCGTTACAACACAGGCAAAAGGAAGGCCTCCCAGTTTTCTGTTCCAATTTCCGGCTTTAACAATCACACCGATTTTCACTTCGTCGCCGGGCCTGTATATACCGCGGTCGCTGAATAAATACGCTTGCAGTTTTTCCGGATCCTCAATGCCGTATAAGCCGCCGACGTCGAAATCGGAATAGTCCAGTTTTCTTTCCCGTGCATTGTAGGGAATAAAGGCAAAATCGTTTCCGTAAGATGCGGTAAAGCTGAGCGGTGAGCGCGTTTTTTCTTTGTGTTTAAAAGCCGGAACGCTTATGTGTCCGTCCGAATCGGTTGTGCCGGCAAAAAGCGTATCGCCGTTTAAAGCGACAAGTTTGATTGTCGAACCTGCAAGGGGATATCCGGTCGATATCGATTGTACGAACACATCCCGGTTACCCTGTGTGTTTTCTTTTACGATAAGCCCCTGATCGGTCACAAGGATAAGGCGCTCATCATAAATGCGGTTGTTTTTCCCGGCACCGGCTACACGGAATAAAAACAATCCGGAATGCAGATTTTTATCGGGTATCGTATTCAAATAATTTGAAAAATCGAAATACGCATAATGCACTTTTTTGGTATCGCTTGCAGGAAGCGATTGTTTTGACGTATATATTTCGCTTACATTATTTTGATTAAAAATCCAACTGTTTCGGAATTCAAAATTTCTCATATCGCCGTTTGACATGGAAACGATATGATTTATTTCATCGGGTTTCATGCGCCACAGCGTATAATCGACTTCTTCGACTCCCCGCGTAAGGACGGGAATCTTGCGGCTGCCGTTCATCGAAATCAGTGTTCCTTCCGAAAGAATATGAACTTCTTTCGGATAGGGCTTTATGCGCCGTACCGTTTCATATCGCTTCGAAAGATAATAGCCGCCGTAAAATTTCGTGCCTTCTTTTATATGAACATATACATAGGATTCCGGAGGCACATCCATACGGTAGCTTTGCAGGTTTTCGTATTCGTTTTCAGACGGAAGCTGTTCCAAAAAAACACGTTTTGAATGTTTAAGCACGGTTTCCGTAATAAAGTCGGCAGGCGCATCTTCCCAATTAAAGTTTTCGCGGGCTTTTCTGCCCGGTTCCGCCGGTTTATCTTTCGGAAGAATGTATACTTCCGTCATGTCTAAAAGATTTTTTCCGCTTATTTTTGCCGTCGAAGAAACGGCAAGAATTTGCTCGTATTCCTGATTGTCGTTTTTTACCAAGGATACATCCGCATCGTCGATTTGTACAAAGGTCGATGTACCCGGAACGATAACGTAGTCTTCCACCTCTTTGTGAGCCGAACCGCCTACGGATGATTTTATGCCCTTTGAAACCTTTATAAAAACTCCCACATCCTTTGCAGGAATTCCTAAAGCTTCGCTTACGGCATATGCTTCGGTTTTATCTTCGTTGTAAGAGAGGGTAACAGGATAATTTTTTTTGACAAAGGTTCCGTTTTGAGGATTTTGCATATCCGGTACCAGAGTTATTTTCTTTTCAAGTTCTGTAGTATCCATCGGAAAATTGGAATGCAGTATAAATTCAATGTATTTTTTATCCGGATTTACATCATCGACGACAAAGGCCGCATTTGAAATATGCACATTAAAATCTTCGGTTGCAAATTTCAGCGACATGGGACTGACCGTTACATGGCCGGGAAACAATTTTTTTGAAAACGAAACGTGATACTTTGTACCGAGCGGCCAGGGAGCTTCAGGGGTAAATACAAGGGTTTCTTCGTCCTGCCATATCCAGCTTCCTCTTACGGCAGGCTTTATTTCGATACCGTCCGTAACGTCTTTTTCGGCATCTTCAAGGTTTGCCGCCGAACCGTAAAAATCGATAACAAGGGGCGAACGCACATTTTCGGATACTGCAGGAGGATGTACGTCGTATGCGATTTTTACGTTTACGGGACGTTTCGATTCTATAAAAGCGATTACACAAAGCGCAATGAAACCCAATACAACAAGCCCTACAGCCGCCAAACAAATCTTTAAAATCGGTTTTGTACTTTTTTTTATGATACGTGCGCTTTTTTTCATCCAATCGGCCGGTTCGTAGCGCCCGAAAATCTTTGAAAAAGAGAATTTTGTTTTATCTTTCACGGTATGCCCCCTTGCAATACATCTGCTTAATTATCATACTTGCTATTCACGGCTTTGTCCAGTTTTGATTTTTCCTATTCGGCAAATCGATAAAAATATTTTTTATGCTTGACAATATCCTTTGCCACGCTTTATCATATAGGGATAAAAAAGAATACGCGAACGGATAGCGCATGCTGCTTGTGCAATTTTTTTTACCGTTCCGGGAGGAGCCTTTAATGGATTTCAAAACAAATCAAATCAGAAATATCACTGTTGCCGGGCACGGACAAACCGGTAAAACGACTTTTTTTGAACGTCTTTTGTTTGCAGGCGGCGTTCTTGCAAAACCCGAAAACGTCGAATCCGGAAAGACGGTCAGCGATAATTCGGCCGAAGAAATAGAACGTAAAATCTCTATTTATGCCTCTCTTGCGCACATAACATGGAAGGATGTAAATATAAATATCTGGGATACGCCCGGTTCTTCGGACTTTGCAGGCGAAGTTATTTCCGCCTTCCGTTCCACCGAAAGCGCCCTCATGCTGATTGACGGAAGAAGCGGCGCACAAATCGAAACGATAAAACTGTGGCGCGACCTTGACCGGCGCAATAAGCCGCGTATGGTTTTTATTAACCGCTGTGAAGAAGATAGAACCGATATCGATGCGGTTCTAAAAGACATACGCGAAAAGTTTAAGGCCGAAGTATGCCCCGTTACTATTCCTATGGGAAAGGGAGCCTCTTATAAGGGCGTCATCGACGTATTGCACGGCAAAGCCTATTCCGTACCCGCAGCCGGGCAAAAAGAAAGCGTTTCGGATATTCCCGATGCATATCGAAACGATTATGAAGAAGCGCGCGCCGTTTTAGCGGGTGCGGCTGCCGAAGGCGACGACGACCTTTTGGTAAAATTCATCGACGACGGTGAATTGACAAATGAAGAAATCGAACGCGGGTTAAAAATCGCTTTGCAAAATAACCGTGTCGTTCCCGCTTTTGCCGGAAGTACCGTCCAAAATTCGGGATTCGGCGCATTATTGGATTTTATCGTCGAAATCGTTCCCGATCCCGCTCAAGCTTTGGAAACCGCCCTTGCGGCCGAAGGTGAAACTTCAGCGGTAAAGATTTGTCCGGACGGCAATATGAGCGCCTTGGTTATAAAAACTTCAAGCGACCAGTTTTCGGGGCGCTTATCCTATATAAAGGTTATAACGGGAACCTTTAATGCCGACACGGAAGTATTCAATATAGCCGAAGGCAGAAAAGAAAAGGTGGGCAAAATCTACCGCTGTACGGGTAAAAAGCTCGAAGAAGTAAAATCCCTGTGTGCCGGCGATATCGGTATTGCCGTTAAACTTGCATTGACGCGTACAAGCGACACCCTTGCATCGGATGCGAATACGCTGCCCTTTGTACGCTTACGCCATCCCGAACCGGTTTTTTCGATGGCCGTTTCTGCAAAAGAAAAGCGCGACGAAGACAAAATGAGCGAAATGCTTTCGCGCATATCCGAAGAAGACCGTACTCTGACGTATAAATACAATGCGGAAACCAAACAAAACGTCGTTTCCGGCATGGGCGAACTCCATATCAACATTATTCTCGATAAAATCAAAGCACAGGCAAAAATCAATATCGATACTGCCGTTCCGCGCGTAGCCTACCGCGAAACGGTACAGCGGAAAGCCCAAGCCGAATACACACATAAAAAGCAGTCCGGCGGCCACGGCCAATATGCGCGCGTCGTTCTTTCGGTGGAAGCTTTGCCGCGCGGCGAAAACTACAAGTTTACAAATGCCGTATTCGGCGGCGCCATCTCCAAAGGTTATATTCCCGGCGTTGAAAAGGGCGTTAAAGAAGCGATGGAAAACGGCGTTTTGGCCGGCTACCCCGTTGTGGATGCAAGCATTACCGTTTTGGACGGAAAAGAGCATCCGGTAGATTCGTCGGAAATGGCCTTTAAAATCGCCGCCCGCAACGCGTTCCGCGATGCGATGCGCGCCGCGGGGCCCATCCTGCTTGAACCGATTATGAACATTACCGTCTGGGTCGAATCCAAATACTTGGGCGACATTATGTCGGACCTTTCGGGAAAGCGCGGCCGCATCTTGGGGCAAAGCCCCCTGGGCGGCGGTATTGAAGAAATACGCGCCCAAGCGCCTCAAGCCGAATTGTTAAAATACGCCATTGATTTGCGTTCGATGACCAGCGGTACCGGCAGTTTTGAAACATCGTTCGACCATTACGACCCGATAAGCGGTAAAATTGCCGACGACGTTATCGCCGCTGCAAAAGAGTTTATTACGATTGCGTCCGGAGACGATTAAAAAGCAGCATTCACCGTACCGGGGAGGTTTGAAAATCGGGTGCTTCTCAGGTTTCACTGCTTTACGGTACGGGCCGCAAAAACAAAAAGTCTTTGAAACGGGGTTATCTGAAAAAAAAACGGCCTTTTCGGGAAACCCCAATCCTCTGTAAAATATTTACAGCTGTCTTTTTGACCCTTTGTTCCCTACAGCTTTTCAATTTCCGTCTTTGACAGTCCGGATATTTGTATAATAAAATCAAGTTCACAATTTGCCTGTTTCATCAGTTTTGCCGTTTCAAGCTTGGTTTGACGGGAGCCGTCGGCAAAGCCTTGTGCTATGCCCTCACTTTTGCCTTGGGCTATACCGGCTTGCATACCGGCTTGCATACCCGCCTGCATACCCGCCTGCATTCCGTCTTGCCAACCCGATTTCCAGCCGTCATTACGGGCATCCCGTTCAAATGAGTTTATCAACATATACTCCTTCCTCAGTTCTTCGCTTTCTTTTACTTCTTTTATCCGCTGTTCTATTTTTCGGATAAAGCCGTCGTCGCTTATCTTACCGTTCATATACTGTAAAAAACTTTTAAGGGCAGGGCTTGCCTCTTTTTCTGCCGCCGTGCTGTTGATGATTATTTTCGTTATGCCGTCGGCAAGATGTATCGTTGAGTCTTCAGTACAGATTGTTTTGAAACTGTATACGGGTAAATCTTTACCTATGTAATCAAAGGTACAAAAAAAGATGATAAAGGAATCCGGTAAGGATTCATAGGGCTGATTTTTTTCCAACACGCTTACGTCTATTGCGGACTGATAATAACGGATGCGGCGGGCAAGATCGTCTTTGTTGATTGCCTGCATCTCCACGTCATAGATTGTACCGTTGCAGTCTTTTGCCCATACGTCGAAACGTACACCTTTTGCATTTCCGGCATCGGCAACCGTTTTTTGGAGTTGGACGTCGGTAATGGTGTCGGTTTTATCGTGCAAGACAATGTTTAAAAGTGTCTTGCAGATATCCGTATTTTCCATAACGCGGTAGAACATATAATCGTCAGCTATTGTTAAATCATCAAAGCTTTTCCGCATATGCACCTCCCCACAGTTTTAAGTATACCACAGGATAAGCGATATTTCAATTATAAATATACATTTCCCGAATCACGGAAAATTCCGCTATCCATTATACCAGAGACTTGGCTTTTTTAAGCCATTCGGCGCCGATGGAGCGGCTGAAATTACGGTAGGTTTTTAAGATACGCTGCATATCTTCTATAACGAGGCGCGCTTTTTCGCGGTTCGTCTCATCGCTGTCTGCCGCACTGCCGTCCTTCCCGCTTTTAACAAGGGCTTGAACGTAATAAAAGCCCGCTTCAAAATTTTTGGATTCGTTCCACAGTTTTTCAAAGTCGTCGGTCAGCGGTTGTTTTAAAAGCGAAGAACGCACTTGAATGTCGAACAGTTTTTCCGTTACCGAAGAAAGGCTTTGTTTTTTTTGCAATTTTTCCAAAATTGCCGCCGCTTCTTCGACTCTGCCGTTTCCGTACAAAGCTTGGGCGTGCAAAAACAACAAAGCGGCATCGTCTGCAAAGGGGCCGGTTAAACATGATTCGGTAAGCGGCAGGGCATCTGAAAAACGCTCGGCCTCGATATAAGCTTGTGCAAGCGCGCTGCGGTTGCTGACCGTATCCTGATTTTTAAGCTGTTCTTCAAGCTTTTTAAGTTCGGCCGAGGGGTTAAGGGTGCGCGCCAAGCTTTGTCCTGCTTGCCGTATTTCACGGCTTGAAAGCAGGGCCGGCAGTAATTCAATCAATATGTAGGCAACTCCTCCCAAATAAGGGATAAAAATAATCAAATAGAGCCAATAAAAGGGTTTGTTTGTTTTTATAATGTGAATAATAAGGGCAAGCTGGAACACATAGGGCAGCGCTAAAATAATCAAATGCATACGATAAAGATACAAAAAATAAGGCGCACTGTCTAGACAGTGCGCTGTCTACAGTGCACTGTCAGCTTATGTGCATAACCGAAAGGGTGCTTCCCGCATCCGGAATAAGGGTGATTTTTTCTTCGGCTCCTACGATAACGCAGTCTTCGGCTTGTACCGAAAGGCGTTCTCCCGTATTGGATTCAAGGCTGCCCGTACCGCTTACAACGAACAAGCTCAGCCACGACGTTTGCATTGCAGGCGTATGCTGTTTTTCTTCGGCCGATGCCGATGCGGCTTTTTTGGCAAAACAAACCGAACCGCGAACTGTGTAGTCGTATTTTTCCAAGTTAAAATACGGGCAGGAAAAGGAACCGCCGAAGGGGTGTTCGACATTTAAAGAATCGGGCGTAAACGGCTTTATAACATCCAAGCTTTTTTCAACGTGAATTTCGCGCGGTCTTCCCCAGTCGTAAAGGCGGTAGGTTATATCGCTTGACTGCTGTACTTCCAAAATCCGCAAGCCGCCTTGAAGGGCATGAACCGTTCCTGCGGGAATAAAGATAAAATCGCCTTTAGATACGGGAACGCTGCGAAGAAAGCTGTCAAGTTTTTGGTTTTCTATTGCCCGCTTTAATTCGTTGCGGCTGTAAATACCGTTTAAGCCGTAGATAAGGCTTGCGTCTTTTTTTGCGTCCAAAATATACCAGCATTCGGTTTTACCGGCGCTATTTTCATGCATGCGCGCGTATTCGTCGTCCGGATGAACTTGTACGGACAGGGTTTCGTCGGCTTGAATAACCTTTACCAAAAGCGGATAATCGGCTCCGATAAGTGACGACAGGTTTTTGCCGCCGATAAATTCAACCGATTTTTCGACCTTCGATTCTCCGGCTTTATGGGTTGATAAAATCCAGCGCTCATATCCCCATACCTTTTCAGATAAAAAAGCTTCAGTTTTAAACATTTAATTTTTTTCCCATAATTGCTGCGGGTAATATCCTTCTGCTATTTTGGCGGCGATTTCCGATTTTACGATTGCCCTGTCTTCGGGATAGGTCATACCGAACCATTTTTCGCTTGAAGAATAAAACTTAATCCTTCCTTTGCCGGAAAGAACAATGTCGTCTGCCGCTGCAGGGAGCAGGGCTTCGGCTTTTTCGGCTTCGTTGTTTTTTGAGATAAAGTCATTCCAATATACATGGAAGCTTTCAAAAGCTTTGGGCGTAAAGCCGAACAGGTTCATCGACACCCATTCTTTACCCGTAAGCTCAAAGGTACCTTCGTCAAGTTCGCTTATAATGCCGTTGCCCTTATAACTTATTTTTGTGTTTTCTTTAATCGACGCAAGGTAACCGTCTTTTACGGTACATACGCCGCGGGATACCGAACCGGAGCGGCTCATTGTGTTTTCAAGCACATAGCCGACCATTGCGTGTTCCGTCGAATCTTCCGCTGCGGCCGCTAAATGTCCCTGCATGGTGCGGAAAGCTTCGCGCCCGTAATAATCGTCGGCATTGATAACCGCAAAGGGGTCTTTTACCGCGCTTTCGGCACATAAAACGGCATGAATCGTTCCCCACGGTTTTTTGCGTTCGGGAGAAATCTTTTTTAACTGTTCGGCCGTAAAAAGGGAATCCGGATTTTGGAACACGTATTCGGCATTAAAATTCCGTGCTATGCGGTCGAAAAAACGCTCGCGGAAATCTTTTTCGATATCTTTTCTTATTATATAAACGACTTTTGCAAAACCGGTTTTTTTTGCGTCATAGGTTGCAAAATCCAGCAAGGTTTCATTGTGCAAGCCTACCGCATCTATTTGTTTTACTCCGCCGTATCGGCTTCCCATACCGGCCGCTAAAACCACTAATGTAGGATTCATAGAAACTATCTCCTTTTTGAATTCTTTATGCAGTATATCAAATTTTAGGCGAAAAATCCAGTGTATGCGGTAATTAATAGAATTTTCGCTTATGATTGCACTATCGCTCTTTTTTAAGTATAATAAGATTTATAGGAGATAATAATGGCCGACTTTGTTGCGTGGGATTCTAGTTATGATGTGGGAATTGAAATAGTCGATAAACAACACAGGCATTTAGTAGCTTTGATGAACGGTTTATACAATGCGTGTATAGGCGAAAAAGCCGAATTGGATCAAAAGTTTAAAGATGTAATGCGGGAGCTGGTCGATTACGTGCTGGTTCATTTTAAAGACGAAGAAAAATTAATGCAGGGAATCAACTATCCGAAATTCAAAGAACATAAACAAAAACACGAAGATTTTGTAAAGGAAATTTTAGGTTCGGTAAATGCCTATGCAAACGGAAAAATGTTTGTTCCCAATGCCTTTGTGCGTTTTTTGCGCGACTGGCTTTTCGACCATATATTGATAAACGATAAGGAGTTGGCGCGATATTATTTTTCGTTGACAAAATAAAGGGACGGATACGGGAACAGACGGGTTTTAGTAAGCGGTTAAAATGCAATCGCTTATGTTAACGTGAGTTTTGCCTCTTGACCAAATATTCGCTTTATGATATATTCCTAAACATTACGGGGGTGTAGCGAAGCTGGTTATCGCGTCGGCCTGTCAAGCCGAAGATCGCGGGTTCAAGCCCCGTCACTCCCGCTAGTCCATCGCTTCGATGGACTTTTTTTTGCACCATAGCAGGGTTCGAATCGGTGCACTGTTAAAACCGCCGGTGCGTATAAGAGTTTTTTTTACTCGGTTTTTGCGACTTTTTTCTTGTACGGCTTTGCGGTTTTATATAAACCCTGTTTTTATACAGGCCGGAAAACGCATTGCGTTTGAAAGCCGCTTCGGGCAGTAGCGCAGGGGGAGCGCGCTTGGTTCGGGACCAAGAGGTCGGGGGTTCAAATCCCCCCTGCCCGATGAAGAACAAATCCCTCCTGCCCGATACTGAAGTAAACTTCGTCGGAGGTTAAAATCAGAAAATGAAAAAAGTGTTTGCAGTGTTTTTATTGTTCGCTCTTTTTAGCGGATGTGCTTCCGTTAATGTACCTCGAAAATCTTTTTATGTTAAAACCATTGTTGAATATAACAATACAAAAACACTGACTACTGCAACCGACATATCATATAGTGTTGATTATAATTTGGAAAAAAATGAAAAGCTTGATACTGTCGCTTTTAATATAAAAACCGACCTTTATGCGTATAAATTTATTTTCTTAGCAAATGATGATTTCCGGAATATAGTATCACGATTTATTGTGGCCGAACGCAAAAGCGTAGGCACTGCACATATAAATATAGGTTCGCTTGTTCCGCTCTTTGTATACATAACCGATTTAAACGGAAAAACGTTTAGAGGTTTTTCTACTGATAAATTTAACTTTAATTTTTACAATGATACAAATTCGAAACAATTTATAATAAACGATTTCACAGTAATGAATTTTAATAACAGTGATATCATCTATACGCTTGACAGTATTCCCATTGAAGCGGCGGTGATAAATAAAATAAGCGATTTTATTCAAACAGATAACATAAAAAAAATGCGTAACGATAAAATAAAAGAAGAATCGGCTACAAAAGCCAATAAAAAGAAAAAGAAAAAAGAACCTATAAAAAAAGCGCTTAATTCTACACAAAAATAAAATCACTTTGTCAGCCAAACCGGCAAAGTGTATTTTATTCGACATATTTACTGCTTAAAACGGCGCCGGTTTTTATTCCAATGCCGACGGTTTTATATGTATTGTTTTTTTCGCTTTGTCATACTCGATTGTAAAAAAAAGCGGCATTTTATCGGGTGTAACGTTTGTATCCCATTCCGGCGGAGAATTTGAATCAGAAGAATTTTGGGGGAGTGCCGGGAGTGTAAGCGGCTCGCCGTTTATAAGTACGTTAGTCCACTCGCTTCCGTTTTTAATTTTTTTGTAGAACAGCTTTTGTTCTTTAAGTTCAAATTCGTAGTCGGTATTGTATAACCTTATTATCCGAGGTGTTCCCGGCGGATCAAGTTCTTTTTCTTCCGGGTATTTTCCGTCGGCTTTTACCGCATATTTTAACGTAACTTTTTCTGAAAGTTCGTTATAAACCGTTACTTGTATTTTTTCATTATCTTCCAAATTTTTAATGCGGAAGATTTGATTACCGCTTGCATCGGTTTCGCGCACCAGTTTCCAATCATAGGACGAAGGGGGGCTTACATTGCATTCGGATACATTTAAAAAAGTTCGCTCGTTTCCTCCATCTATAGAGCCGTTGAACCAGGTGGATGTGTTCAGCACTTCATAAACATGCACGTGTACCGCATTGGGCGTTTCATTTTTTACGATTACCGTTCTTTTCATGTGCGGATTTAAAATACCGGTTCCCTGCTCGCAGGAAAACAAACAGAACAAACACACGCATATAACAAACAAAAATAAAATTTTTTTCATATGTATCCTTTTATATATCCCTTATTTAAATCTTATTCTATACCAGCCTGCCTTAAAAAGCAAGAGCAAAAATTCGGAAAAAGCTGTATGCGCTTTGTGCGAGCGAGAGATATTGCTTTGTACCCGTAAAAACATATTGACAAATAAAAAACTATGGCATACGATAATACAAATGAAATATGTACCCACATTAGTGTATGCTTGTTTATCTCATTTATCATAAAAAACAAAAGGGGGTAAACGATGGCTGAATTGACATATAATCAAGAAAATGACTTACTAAAAAAGTTGTTCCTTTGTACACAAGAAGCGGATATAGAGAAAACGTTTGAGGACTTTCATATAGCCGATACCGCTAAAAAAATTACTTTTTTAAGAAGAAGAATGGGAGTTGAAAAAATCTATGACGCCCCGCAAACCGGACTTACAGAGGCGGACGAATATGAATTTGAGTGCGAAGCCTTTACGGAGGGGTCGTGGAGATTATTAAATTAGATAACGAAATATTTCAAAAACTTAAAACACTTTTTCATGTCAGTGAAGAAAATATAAATGATATGATTGATTTTTTCAGCAAAACATTAAAGCTGGAAATAAAATCAAAATATTTGTCGCATTTGGTATCAACTTTGGAAGATATTATCAATCGACAGGAAAAATCGCGGATTATTGCTGATATCACAAGAATAAAGTCTGTAGAAGCGGATGAAAAAAGTAAAGCTGCGTGGCAAAATATTGAAGAAACAATAAACAGCAAACATTATAAACTTTTTGTTATAACGCTCGTACCCATAAAAAAAAGTAAAAAGAACGCTACAAGCAGAATTATAAAAAACAATGCGGTTATTTATTACAATGATTTGTTGGAAGAAAGGCAAAAACGTCTTTTAATCGCACATGAACTCGGCCATCTTGTTCAGCATTTTATATTCCGGCAAACCGAAAATGAAAACATAGCGACATTATTTGCATATATTGCGATGTTGGATAAAAATAGGTTCTACACACACGAATGTAAAAATTACAGTTATTCCAGTGATTTGACTATATTATACGAGTTAGCTTCCGTATTGCACTATGAAGTAGGACCGTAGCGATATTGCATTCGGCTTGTTTAAATCCTGCTTGTCCGATATAGTAGGGTAGTATGAAACTTTTATCCGCCCCTATGGCCGCAATAACCCACGAAGCGTTTCGGCGCGCAATAGCGCGTTTCGGCGGCTGTGACGAATATTATACGGAAATGATTCATGCAGCTTCATTTATAAACGGCGGGCCTTATGAAGCCTATTATGCACACTGCGGCCCCGAACCGGATAAAATCGTGTGGCAGCTTACCGGAGCGCAAACGGATAAACTTGTACGCTGCGCAGAACTTCTTTTGGAACATCCCGACTCTCCGTCGGTAATCGGTATCGATATGAATATGGGCTGTCCCGCGCCGGAGATTTACCGTCAAGGGGCGGGAATTGCATGGATGAGTAAACCGCTTGCCGAAGTCGAGCAAACGGTGAAGGCGTTACGGAGAGCCTGCGGTAAAAAGCGTTTGAGCGTAAAAATCAGGCTCGGCGAAGAAGATTTTACGGAAAAAGGCCTTTTGGATTTTGCCGATATGCTCTGTGCGGCAGGTGCCGAACGCATAACGCTTCATCCCCGAACGCGAAAAGAAAGCTATGCCCGCCCGCTTCGCAAAAAATACGTGCAGCTTTTAGCCGAAGCGATTAATGCGCGCTATCCTGCTGTTTCGATTGCGGGTAACGGCGCGATAGACTCCCCTAAAGCTTTAACCGATTTTACCGCGCTTTGCCCTGCTGTCGACTCCTTTATGATAGGAAGAAGCGCCGTTCAAAAGCCGTGGATTTTTGCGCTTTTAAAGGGAATTTTGACGGAAAAGAACATCGATTTGTTAAAAACCGCAGAGGATTTTATTGCGGACTTGGAAGAATGTCAGCCCGAAGATTTTTGGAAAACGCGCGCACAGCGTTTTTTTGCTTATTATTGTGAGAACTTTCAGTTTGCCCATTATATAAAATCGCAAGTTTTGGCGCAAAAAGATCACCGTGCGATGCTTGAACGGTTTGTCCGGTACTTTGAAGAAATGCCGGATGAGCGTATACTGAACATATAAAAACGGTACACGGAGGGAAGAGGCGTTATGAATGATGTTCATACCCGCGAACAGGAACAGAATAAGGACGATGAACATGTTCATGAGCATGTTCATCGTCATATGCATACTCAGCACCGTCATATACATAGTAATAGAGAAAAAAAAGCGGTTATTAACCGCCTTTCAAAGGCAATCGGTCATATTGAAGCGATAAAGCGCATGATTGAAAATGACGAAGATTGCAGTCAAGTACTTATTCAGCTTGCGGCGGTTCGGGCGGCAATCAACAATACGGGAAATACGGTTTTAAAAAATCATATCAGCCATTGCATTGTTGAAGCGGTGGAGCAGGGGGATACGGAAGCGATAAAAATGCTCAACAATGCAATAGATATGTTCGTTAAATAATCGGGAAAAAGCGGCTATACCGCAAAACGGCTGTACTGTTTGCGGCAGTCCATGCACACGTGTTTTCCGTTTTGAAGGGCAATATATGTTTCCGCAGTCGTTTCGCCGCATTCTTCACATTCTATCGAATTGAATAAACGCGCCGGTTCGGGAAGTTCTATACGCACGGGTTTTATATCGAACATATCTTCGCTTTTGCATGTTTGAAAATAAGCAAAGGCTTCTTCTTTACTCATATTTTTCGGACGTTTTTTTAAAACAAGCCGTACCGATTTTCCGTTTTTGCGGTTATAAAACGAAAACGCCTGTTTGCCCGTCATATGAAACAACAGATTGCCCTTGCCGGCGGTGCAGCCGAGCATAACCTGAATTGCATCCACTCCGCAGGCATCGTTTTCGCATATGCATACGGTTTCTTCGTCTTCGGAAAAAGTTAAATCAAGCAGTTTAATTGCGTACAATGCCGCCTTATAGCCGATAGTCAGTCCTCCGCATACGTGGCCGTGAAAAGCCGCGCATTTATCCCATAATTCTTTTTCGTTAATCACCGTGTACCTCCAAAATAACTTTAATGATATGTTTTAAACATGCCAACAAACGGTAACAATGGTAGTGTCCGTTGAATCGGCGACAATATCGTTAACCGCTTCTTTTTCCAAAGCGGCGGCGATAGCCTGTTCCTGCCGTGCACTTATATCCGTATGTAATTTTGCCCATAAAATCATCCATTCGGTTGTGTCTTTAAGGGATTTTTCGGCGTGCCATGTATCGCTTCGGTAATAAAATTCGGGATTATAGCCCTTGCACCATAGATATTCGAATATGTACGGAATACCGTCGCCGGTTGCCCCTGTTTTATCCTTGGTTTTATCGCCGAACGTAATTCCTGCAGCGGCAAAAATGCGTTCCTGTAAACGGCTTTGTTTTCGTGCCGGTTTTGCGGCAAAGCACCAGCCCTTTGAGCATTCGTTCATTTTATCGAATGTTGCAAAATCGGCTACGGCCGGCGTCATGTGTGCAAATACGATATCGAACGCTTTTTTGTAGCCGGCTTTGTCTATATCCAGTTGTGCCCAATCAAGACAGCGGAAACTCGTTTTGTCTGTATGTTTTTGAGCGTTTTTCTGCGCATATTTTATCATTTCGGATGAAATGTCTATGCCGACGGCTTGTTTTATATGCGGTGCAAGTGCTAGTGAATACAAACCGCACCCGCAGCCTATATCCAAGGCACTCATAGATGAATCCGGCCGGGCTTTTTCAAAAACCAGCTTAAGAAATTCATTTGTTTTCGGGTCGGGAATGCCGTGTTCGTTAAATTTTTTTGCCGCATTATCCCATAGTTGTTTTTGAATAGCCGCTTTATCGCCAAAGGGATGAACCCATACTTGTTTTAAACGTTCTATACTCATAATACCTCCAATGTCCTTTACATTGCTGAATTAAAAAAATATCGGTTTTATAAGCTTTAGCGGCCGCTTTATTCGGTTACCGTAACGATTTTTTTTCCGTCTATTTCGGTTATTTGTGCCGAAACGCCGTATACTTCGGAAATAACCTGAGGTTCTATCGTTTCTTCGCCGCCGTAGGAAAAAACGCTGCCGTTTTTAATAAATAAAAAGCGGTCGCAATAGCGCAGCGCAAGGTTAAGGTCGTGTATAACCACGATAACCAGAATTTTGTCCGTTTCCGCTATTTTTTTTATCGTCCGCATTACCTCATGCTGGTTTCGTAAATCAAGGTTGCTTGTCGGCTCATCAAGCAAGAGAATTTTCGGCTGCTGCGCCAATGCGCGGGCAAGCACAACTTTTTGCAATTCGCCTCCGGACAACTCGTCTACATACCGCAATTTCATTTTATTCAATTCCATACGTTCGATTGCCTGCTCGGTGATTTCTATGTCTTCAGGAGCGGGACTCATTTTTATGTACGGTTTTCTTCCGAGAAGCACCGAATCGTAGACGGTCAGCCGTACCGCATCGCTGTGCTGGGCAACGTAGGCCATCTTTTGTGCGATTGTATTGCGTTTCATATGCCGAATTTCGCTGCCGCATACTTTTACCACGCCCGTTCGCGGGCTGAGAATACGGTTAAGGCATTTTAAAAGCGTGCTTTTTCCCGCCCCGTTGTTCCCCAATAGGGCAAGACAGTGCCCGCCTTCGGAATCGAACGATATGTTTTTTATAACGCTGCTTGTGCCGTTAAAGCCGAATTCGACATTTTGTACATCAATCATACATATTTTCCGCTTTTAAATATTAAATACATAAACAGGGGCGCCCCCAAAAAGGAAGTGATTGCCCCGATAGGAAGAATAATCGGCTGAACGACAAGACGCGCGAGGGTATCGCTTAAAAGCAGTAAAACGGCTCCGGCAAAGGCCGATGCGGGCAATAAAAAACGGTAATCGCTTCCGACAACACGGCGCATAAGGTGGGGTGCAATCAAGCCGATAAAATTTATTATACCTATATATGATACGATAACCGAGGCGGTAAAAGAACATACCGCCATACCGGTCAGCCGCATTTTATCTACGTCTACGCCCAAGCCCTTTGCCGTACTTTCACCGTTTTGAACCGCATTGTAATTCCAGCTGTTAAAACAAAAGTATACCAGCGATAGGCACACGGACACGGACATAATGATTATTTCCCGCCATGAGGTACTGCCTAAATTGCCGAAGGTCCAAAAAACCACTGCGGCAACTTTTACGTCATCGGCAAAATACTGTAACAGGGTTGTTCCGCCGGCAAACAGCGAACTGAGCGCAACTCCGCATAAAATCATTACCTCAGGGGTTGTTTTTTTAACTTTTGATAAGCCGAGTATAACCATTGTGGACATCATCGATCCGATAAACGCGCATATGGAAACGATATAGGGGTTTGAAAACCCGATACCGTCGAGGGTTTGTTTTTGGATGCCGGCGTTAAAGACGATAATTGCCAATGCAGCTCCGAAAGCCGCCCCCTGCGATACGCCGAGCGTAGAAGATGAGGCAAGCGGATTGCGTAAAATACTTTGCATAACGCAGCCGGTTACGGACAATCCTATGCCGGCGACGATAGCCGTAACAATGCGCGGCAAACGGATACTTAATACGATAATATCCGTTTTTGGCGAGCCGCGTCCGCATAAACTTAAAAGAACCTGCGTTATCGTCAATTTAGACGAACCGCTTGCTATAGCGACAATACCGATAAGTATCGTTACCGCGGCAAGAATAAGTATAAACAGTTTTTTTAGACCGATATATGCACCGTATGTTTTGTGCGCTTCGGGGTTAAAAATATGCTTCATAGTAAAGGTACGGCCGCTTATTCGCCGATAGTAACGGGACCGAAACCTATTTTCGCCTTATCCAAAACTTCAAGATACCTTTGTCCGAGCAGCAGGGTGAAAATTTCTTCGGCCTTTGTATTAAAATCTATATCGGAAAATTGTTCCGGATATATGATACAGCCGGCATAATAAGCATCCGCTATCGCAATTTCGATATTCGTCCAATTATAATTATATGCAACTTGCGAGTACACTTTTTTGCTTTTTACGGCGCTCAGGTTTTCGTAGAAGTTTTTATTTTTTTTATAATCTTCATTTACAAGATTCATATTTGAAGGATTGAGGAAGATAATATCGGGATCCCATTCGGTAATTTTTTCAAGGTCGATAAGCATAGCGCCTTTTTTACCCGTCGAATCGACTACGTGTTTTGCATTGATTGCGGTAAAAGGCGGGTATTCGCCGCACGTGCCTTCAATGCCGTGTCCGCCGCGGAAACTGACCGCTCCTGAATATACCGAAGGCTTTTTATCTTCCGGAATGTCTTTTGTTCTGTTATGTAAATCTTCTTTCCAGCCTTTAATAGCCGCAACCGTTTTTTTACATTCGGCTTCATTGCCCATAACGGAACCTATCAATAAAAGGGTTTCAAAAAAATCGTCGGCAAACATATCGCTTGCATACAAAGCGACTACGGGAATACGTGTTTTGTTTTGTACATCGTTTACGGTATCGATATTGTTTGTAAAAGCGAAAATCACATCGGGCGATACTTCCGCAATTTTTTCTATATAGGCGGTATCGTTGCTTCCGCCTTTTCCGACCGAAGCGAGTGTTTGAAATTTTTCTTTATTTACATACGAATAGGGCATCCCCGGAACCCCTCTTTTATCCATATCCGTTACGCCGACAAGTTTATCGGTTACCCGTGCATAGGTAAGCATACGGGCTGCACCGTTTATCGATGCGACGGTTTCTATTTTCTCCGGAATCGTTACCTGCCGTCCTAAAATATCGGTAATTGTTTTTTCTTTTGATTTTTGATTTTCGGAACCGGCATTTTTTGTACAGCTTACACAGAGGCATACGAGTACAAGAATTGTGCATAGGGTTTTGATTTTTTTGATTTTCATATTATACTCCTTATTTTAACTTTATAGAAAACAACCAACCGGGGTACGGAGAAATGTACCGGTTTTGTAGAGGCGCATCCTTAACAATTAAGTGTATAGCGGCATATAGGAGTGCGCAAGCCTCCGGGGGGGATGTTTCGGCTGTATTCTTTATCGTTTTTATGCTTTTTTTCTTGCTTTTTTTTATTTATTTTATTATATTTCCGGTGGCATTTATTTTTTTACAAAATTATGTAATTTTTGATATTTTGGAGATTATGTGTACTGTCGCTTTTTACAGAATTCGGACGGCAGACTTTGATATTGCTTTATTTAGTCAATTTTTATAGAAAAACTTCCGATACTGATAATGGAGTTTTTTATTTAAAAGACGGGGTGTTTTTTACGCAGTTTGTGTTTTAACCGTTTCGTTTTTTACAACAAAGGAAAAGATATGAAAAGGATTTTGTTGTCTGTTTTTATGTGTTTGTCAGCCTGCGTATATGCAGCCGGCTCGCGCGATATAACCAATCTTGAGATTTCTTCAATAGAAAGCTGGCAAAATGCAATGGACATTTCAGCTAAAAAAAAGGGTAAACATAACATTCTTATAACTGCAAACGATATTGCCGGAAATACCGCTTATGTCGGTCCCTTTAACGTATATATAGATCCCCAGTCGGATTTACCCGTTACCTCTATTGCCTTTCCCGTGTCGGGGGCGACTGTAACAGGTAATGTCGATATAGTGGGAACCTGTATCGATGACGATGCCGTTGCACGAATATCGGTGCGGATTGACGACAGTACCGAAGTGTATACGGCAAAAGGAACGGAATTTTGGTCATATTCGCTTAATACGACGGAAATGGAAGAAGGAACTCATACGATCGAAGTGTGGGGAACGGATATAAACGGCGTTGACGGGAAAAGCGTAAAAACCTTTTTTTATTTGGACAGAAGACAGCCGCTCACATATATTACGAATACGGATGCCGGTACCTTGGTTTCCGGCGTATTGCGCTTGGAAGGTTCCGTTGAAGACGGAAACGGTATAGAGCGTTTGTTTTATTCGCTTGATAACGGTGATAAATTCGAAGAAGTCCGTCTTACATATAATAAAAAAACAAAGCGATCCGATTTTAAACTGATTATTGATACCGAAAAAATTTCAGACGGCCCGAACGTATGCTGGTTTAAATCCGTCGATAAGCAAGGATCGGTCGGAATTTATACCTTTTTGTTTTTTGTGGACAACATTGCCCCCTCGCTTTCTTTTATATACCCCGACGATGAAACGGAAACCTTCCCAAGTGTTTTTTCCGTTGCGGGAAAAGCTTCGGACGGTACCGGTCTTGAATCTCTGAGTTGGGTGTCCGGAAACGAAAGCGGAACCATTACTTTAACGCCGGGTAACGATTATTGGGTTAAAGAGTTCGATTTTACCAAATCCAATGCAAAATCCGTCATTATTGAAGTTATTGCAAAAGACGTTGCCGGAAATGTTGTGCGTGCTAAAAAGAAAATTGAAATCGATAAAAAAAAGGATAGGCCTCAGTTGGAGCTTGTAAGTCCCAAGCCCGATGCCCTTGTTGACGGCGATTTGTTTATTGCCGGCTTAAGTTACGGAAACGTGTCCGAAGTCCGCTATAAAATCGACAGAGAAGAAGAAAAAGCCGTTTCGGCGCCGGACGGCTCTTTCGGTTTGCCGGTAAGCGGATTGTCCACGGGAAATCATACGCTTACGGTTTATGCCGTATGTCCGAACGGTACCACAGGCGATATGCATACTGTAAAATTCAAAGTAGCGGGAAAAAAGCCGTCAATACGTTTTGAAAACAATTCGGTTATCGTTCCTTCTTACAGTGCGCAAAATAAGGTACCGACTGCCGTTTTTATAAAAGCGGAAGCCGGACTGCGCGAAGCCTTTGTTTCTTTTAACGGCGGTGAAAAAACCGTTCTTGCGGTAAAACCCGGACAAGCCGACTTTATATGGCGGCCGGGCATAAATGAAAAAACGCCTGCGGGTTTATACGATATACGGATTTTTGCTGCGGATACTGCCGGAAGAACGCTGAATCAAACTTTGCTTGTAGGAGTTACAAATCCGGTGAACAGTCAAGAATCCCGCCGCTTTGTATGGGCACAACAAAACATAAATGACCAACCCTTTGCTTTTATAGACAGCGAAAATCCTTTAATCGGCCTTTACTATTCGTCTTCCGGAGCGGTTATTGAAACCATAGAATTACCGGATGCTCCCGGTCTTTTATACGAAACAGAAGGTAATGCGGTAAAAATTCGCGCGGAAAAAAGCGGTTTGTATAAGTCTGTCCGCGTAAAAATAACCGACAGCGAAGGTAACGAATCTATAAGCGAGCCGGTCGACATTTTTTCGGCTCCGGCGGCGCCGAAAATTGCGCTTAATCAAAGCGGCGTTCCGATTTTTGTAAAAGACAGTTTCACGGTTTCCGGCAGCGTTACTTCGGATACGGATCTGATATCGATTGAATACGGTATAACGACGACCGCTTCCGATGAAGTGTTAACCGGTACTTTGAGTGCCGTTTTTGAAAAAACGATTGATATCGCTCAATTGCCTGACGGTGTACTTCTTTTTACTGTCACTGCCTCGGATAAAATCGGCAAAAAAACGGCCGAACGCCGGGTGTTTATAAAAGATACCCAAGCCCCCGATGTGTATATGATAACTCCGGCAGGCGGCGATACGGTAAACGGTTCGATTACCGCATCTTTTAAAGTGCGTGAAAAATTCCGAAACGTAAAGGCCGAATATAAGGCTGCGGATGAAAAATCCGTGTGGAAGGAATTTGCTTACACCTCATTACCCAACATAGTTATAGGAACCGCAGACGAACCTATAAATAAAAACATGCAGTTTAGATTTACGGATCCGGCGGGCAACGTAAAAATTATCAATCAATACGATTTTGAGATAGACAACAGTGCGGACGCTCCGGTTGTAGAACTGCATTTACCCTTTGAAAATCAAATTATATATAAGGCGTTTACGATTTCGGGTATGATATATGACGACGATGCGGCTGCGCGTATTTACTATAAAATAGACGATAATCCCTATCAAAGTTTTGATGTTGCGCACAGTTTTTCCGTTCCCGTTCCCTTGTCGTCTTTAACCGACAACGAGCATACGATTACGGTTTACGGTGAAGACATTTACGGGGTAAAGAGTACGCCGGTTGTACGCAAAATTCGCGTTTCCCTTGAACCTCCTTCAGCTCATATGGTGTCGCCGGATATCAGCGAAACGGTAAACGGCCGTGTAGAAATAAGCGGTACGGCTTCGGACGCAAACGGCATAAAAGAAGTATATATATCCGTAAATAACGGAAACGTTTTTTCGCTTGCCGAAGGAACCGAAAATTGGAAATATGCTCTCAATACACAGGTTATCGGCGACGGAACCCATGTTGTTTTTATACGGGCGGTAGATAATTACGGCAGAGAATCGGTGTCTTCCGCTTTGATAAATACGGATAATACGCCGCCGGTTTTGAAAATAGAATATCCGCTGCCGGGGTCGGCCCTTGATACCGATTTATTTATATCCGGACAAACCCGCGACAATATTTCGCTTGAAGGCGTAACCTTAAAAA
The DNA here is from genome assembly GCF_050937815.1 of Treponema sp. OMZ 840. Lineage (NCBI taxonomy): Bacteria > Pseudomonadati > Spirochaetota > Spirochaetia > Treponematales > Treponemataceae > Treponema > Treponema sp. OMZ 840. The sequence continues at coordinate 131,537 of NZ_JACDIJ010000004.1, read as the reverse complement.
TAAAGAGTTTGTCGGGTACTGCGGTTCCTGCCGCTCTTGCGCAAATAGATTTAAAAACGGAATTATTGGTTTCCGAAGATATAAACATTTCTTCATTACCTGAAGGACGTTATAATTTGGAAATAGGCGGCGTGGACAAAGCCGGTAACGTAAGCGAAGCTGCGGTAAACTTTGATGTGCGCAGAAAAGCCGATAAAGATAAAATAGAATTGCTGTATCCCCTTAACGGCGAAAAAGTGTACGGGGAAGTCAGCATTTACGGCCGTGTCGATCCTTCTTCGAAAATTACGCAAGTATCGTTATTTGTAGACGATAGGCAAGTGGATACGGTCAGCGTATCTCAAACGCATTATGTCGCCTTTAAAGGAAGTCCGGATCTTATAGGCGACGGTGTGCGTAAAATAGATATACGCGGTATTTTACCGGACAATAAACTGGTAACTTCCGTAGCTCATACTATCGATTACAATGCTTACGGTCCCTGGGTAACTATCGATAATCTTGCTATGGGAGATTTTGCGATAGAACGTCCTTATTTACGGGGCCGGGCCGGATATTCGGTTTCGCAAGAAGAAAAAGATGCGGCGCTTTCAAAAGAAGCTTCGGCCGAAGAAAAGCGTATCTTTGCCGGTAAAAAGCTTAAAAAGGTTGAAATAAGTTTTAATAACGGAAAAACCTTTGAGCCGGTACGTTTAAAAGACGGCTGGCAGTATAGAATCGAAACGGAAAATTTGACCGAAGGAAATCACTTTTTGCTGGTGCGGGCGGTTATGGAAAACGAAGAAATAGCCGTGTGCAGAACGATTATAAAGGTGGATAAAACCCTTCCGCATATTACCCTTGTGTCGCCCGGCGAAGGCGGCCGCTATAACGGTGAAATGGTATTTACGGGATTGGCTTCCGATAATGTCGGCCTTAAAAGCCTTGATGTCGCGTTGCGACCCGGCGACAAAGCTTCTTACGGAGTGCCCAAGTTTATACAAGGCTTGCATTTTGAAGTCGGTTTTTGGGGCGCAACTCTTTGGAATGCCGGTGTGGGATTGAGCTTTTTCGACGATAACGTCAAATTGCAGCTGCATTACGGGCAGTTTACGCAAAAACAGTTCGATGCGTTTTATAAAGCGCAAAAACTGGAACCGCAAAAAATCCGGTACGGCGGACACGTCGGTTCTTTAAAATTGCTTGCAAACGTTTTGGAACAGCCCTTCGGTTACTATTTCGGGCCGGATTGGCAGTGGCTGTATTTGAATGCGGCGGTGGGCGCTCAGTTTTCGCTATTCAGCGATACGCAAAGCGGAAAACCGCAAGTACTTTCTTCGGCATTGGTTCAATTGGAATTTCCGAGGATAAAACTTGCCAAGCGAAAATACTTCAGCTCATTTTCGTTTTTTACCGAAGGGCAGCTGTGGTTTATACCGACCGACGTAAATGAGGCGAGTATAAAATCGGTAGTACCGCATATTTGCGGCGGTATTCGGTTCGACATATTTTGAAAAAGTCCGGGAAAGAGGGGTGTCTTAAACGTGCATTACTTTTAGACAGCCCGCTTTTTGTTTATAAAAGTTTACGATAAAACTTTTGGAGGCATTTATGAAAAACAAAACAACACAAGGTAAAAAAGCAAACATACAAAATAGTATACTTTTTTCGGGATTACTTATTTTAAGTTTAATCTTTTATGCCGCATGTCCGCAGCATATTGCTTTGGGCGCGGGAATCGATATTTTACCGCCTAAGGGGGAAATAATCTATCCGGATTCGGGAGAAACGCCTATACGCGGAAACTTTGTCCTAAAAGGTACGGCCCGCGACGATGAGGGCGTAAAAGCCGTTTCGGTTGTGTTTGAAAATATCGAAACGCGCGAACGAAAGGGTCCCTTTGACGCCCAGCTTTCCGAGCCGGGCGCTTTGAACGTATCGTGGACTGTCACTATTAATAACAGTCCCACGGGAAACGAAGCTTCTCATGAGCTGGTAAAAATATATCCCATTCCCGACGGCGAATATACGGCTATCGTTACAATTACCGACCGCAACGATAAAAAAGTAAACATAAACCGCAGCTATAAAATAGACAATACGCCTCCCGTTTTTATAGTAAGCCGTCCTTCCACCGTTGCGGATAAAGATGACAGTCCGACTACCGGCGACGGTTACGGTGCGATTTTTACCGTTATCGGACAAGTCGGCGAGCAAAACACGGTAGAAAAACTGAATGTCGTTGTGCCCGGCCCCGGTTTGGGCACACCGATTGATATGTCAAATATGTTTGTCGGTAAAAATATAAATGCTCAAGTGGCGGTTCACAGTACAGCACCGAGCAATCCTTTGTACGATTTACAAGCCGACGATCCGGGCAAAGCTATTAAAGCACAGTTATTTTTGTTCGACAATGCGCGTCCTTACGACACGGTATCTTCTTCTGTCGAAGGGAATAAAGCCGCATGGTATTATTTACGCGACGATATTGATACCGACGTGCTTTCCAAAGGCTATACCGCCGAAGTAATCAGCGATTATTTTGCCGGTAAAAAAGGTTCCGATAAAAACGATCACGATAAAAAAATAAAAGAACTGCGGGCAGATACGGCGGCTTTAACTGCGCTTAAGGACAAGATGATTAACATGACAGGGGCCGGCGAAAAGCGCAGTACCTTTAAATTGGATCCGAGTAAGTCGCCCGGTTTTAAAGTATCGGGTGTAAAAGTTTTGCCCAAGGCTACGCTCAATCTCGGTCACGCTTCTTCCGTGCTTTTTAAAAACGGGGTGGAAACGTCTTTTGCCGTAGAGCTTGTACGAAACAAAGATAACAAACCGATAGTAAACGGCAATCCTCTTACCGAGGCCACGTATCACGGAAGCGATATAGAAATTGTATTGTTAAAATGGAACGGAACCGGAACCGAAACCGACAGTTTTAAAACGGAAACAAATCTTATTGAAACTTCTCTTTTAAAATTTGCCGATTTAACGCAGACCGATTTAACGGCCGATAATTTGATTACCGTCGTCGAAGGCGGTACTTTGCGCGTAAAATGTGTACTTCCGAACCCCTTTGTTGAAGGAAAATATCTTCTTAAAGTTAAGGGAAAGGATACGGGTCTGGAAGAATTTGCAGCCTATGATACCTCAAATACGGTAACGGACGGCTTGTATATTATCAACTTCCTCTCTACGGGAAGCGGGCCGCGCATACGCGCTATCCGTCCTGAAGGTTTTAAAAATAAAAACTTCGAGGTATTTGTCGATGTTACCGGTTTGGATGCCGGCGGTAAGGTGTATTATAATGTAGGTGCTGCGGTTCCCGCAACCCCCGATCCTTTAAAGATATTGGAAAAAGTAAATCTCTCAGATCCGAATGACCCCAAATATAAGGCGGCCATCGATATAAGTTCTTTGAATGATGCTCCGCCCCAAAACGGTGAATACAAAATTCACTTTTTGGCTAAAAATCCCACCGGCGAAAGCGATACGGACAGTACCGACTTTTTTGTGGATAAAACGGCTCCTGCCGTAGATATAACTTATCCGGAACCTGACGTTCCGCAAGCCGGAAGTCTAACGATTTCGGGAAGCATTACCGACGAAAAAGCCGGCGTAAAAGCTTCGTCGACGAAATATATTTTGGGTAAAAAAACGCCTGCGCCCGACGTAACTGCTACAGGTTGGCAGGCAATGACTACTTCGACAAAGGGCTCGTGGAGCGCCGCAGTTAATTTGGATGCGGTTATTCCGGCGGAATACGGCGAATCCGTAGGACCGTATAAAAAAATACCTATGTACATTTTAACCGAAGATGAGATAGGCAACAAAACGGTACATACAAAACAGATTCTCTTTAATCCCGACGGTACAAAGCCTGTAGTAAGAGTGCTTTCGCCGCAAGCCGATGCCGTTTTGGGCGGTACCATTCAAATATTCGGTACGGCAAGCGCCGCTATAGGCGGACCGGGAGCTGTAGGCGAAGTGTATATACAGTTTTCAAGGAACGGAAGCTTTAACAACGCTACTGACGGTACTTTCGGCGGTACGGGCGGTATTCCTTCAACAGACTGGTACAATAACGGCAACGGCCGTGTTATTACAACCGCCGGGGCGGGGGGAGTGCATAATGGCGCCGAATGGAGAGTTATAATAAACGGCGACAAATCTTTTGACAATCCGGCTGCAGGACAAACCCAGCAGGATGTATATTTTAGACTTCGTGCTAAAAATAAAAACGGAACAATGGGCGAATGGACATCGCCTGCAAGAAAGATAACGGTCGATAAATCAGCTCCTACAATCGGAAGCCCGCATGCCATAAAAATTGACGATGTTTTAAGCTCAAACCCTGCAGGCAGTTCGGATGCGCGCGACTATACGCCCAATATGTGGATAGGACAGGGTAAAAAACTTATCGGTTCTTTACACGACGATGCGGGTATAAAAGCCGTTACCATAAGTTCAACAGGGTTAAAAGGCGGTGTAAACTACAATCTTACTCAAGCGCAGGCTGAAGGCTGGATTGTGCCTTCTTCGGGCGGAAACTTCAATTTGCAAATTCCTCTTAAGTTGGATGAACTCAGTGCCGCCGCTCAAAGTGCAGGGGAGTTCAGCATAACCGTTTCCATTACCGAAAATACGGTAAGTCCGGCTCTTATTTCGCAGCAAAACTTTTACTTCCGTTTCGATACGACCGACCCCGCAGGGGATTTCGGAGAACATATGTATATCGATAACGGAAATTTCGCTGCTTCTTCCATTACCGATAACATACTTGCAGATACCGTACGTGCTTATGTTGGTACTGACAACAACCTCTTTAATGATTTGGGACTTTTGATAGGAAATACGCCAACAGATGTAACCGGTGTAAGCGGCGATCAGGTAAACTTTAGTCCCGTCCTCGCTTCGCCCGGTAACCACAACTATATTTTGTACAAAAAAAAGACTCTTATATACAATGAAAGCGGAAACTGGATTGTAAAAGGGCTTGCAAATGACGATGGTTCCGGTGTAAAAGAAGTAAAAGCAAAGGTAGAGGTAAACGGTGTTTTTTCCGACGAAGTTACAATGACCGAAACCGATCCGGGCAATAAAATAGCCAAACAGCTCGGAGGTCAAGTTACGTGGGAGGGAACAATCAATTTAAGTTCATTATCCGACGGAAAAGGAAAACTACACTACAAGATAACCGACAGAAGCGGTAATACCTACAAAGTCGGCTCCGCTTACGGCGGTACAAAACCTGCAATCGATGTAATCGTAAAAAATAAACCGTTTGAAGTACAAACGATTACGCTTAAAACAAAAATCGGCGGAAGCGATGTGGATTTTGTCAATACAAACGCCAACCATGCGATGTCGAATATTGTAATCGATAAAAACCTTGACTTTTCGGCGGATTATAAAAGTACGGGTTTTGCTTTTAAAGATAAAAATAATTCGAAAATAAAGGTCGATTTTACGGGCGGCCAAGGACAGATAAAGTATAAACTTGTGTATAACAACAATCCTTTGGCGGGGCACAACCTTGTTAACATGCCGTCAAATCATGAAATAACCTTAAGCGCGGCGAATTTAAACACAATCGGCAATTCGGACGGAAACGTAAAAGAGCTTATGCTTGAACTGTGGGATTCCGCCCACGGTCTTACTGCCGGAACGGACAGCGCAAATGCGAAGGTAAAAATAAGTACTCTTTTTGAAGCCATTGATACAATACGGCCGACGGTTGTTATTTTGCCCTTCCGGTGGAACGGTGAAAACGAAAACTCTTTGTATCAAAACAAAAGAGAAAACGGACATGTGGAAATCGGATCGATTGCCGCTTTTAATAACAATCATTCTTCCGTTTCCGGAAAGGTGACAGTCCGCGGCTTTGCCTACGACAATATTCAATTAAAGACGCTTAAAGCAACGCTGCCCAATGCCTCAAACGTGAGCATTACAAATACGAATAATTCATGGAACGTGTATTCGGATACAACCTCAAATATTCGATTTGAAGTTGAAGAATCCGACTATGATTATTTGGGCTACTATGTAAAATGGAAACTCGAATGGGACAGCGAAAAAACCGGCGTCGGGCTTGGAAAAGATATAAAGGTGAGCGCGAACGACGGAACCAATAATTCGCTTGATTCGGCTTCCGACTCGTCGGCGGAAGTGAGCGGAGTAAACCGCCCGAGTAAAGACAAGGCGGAGCATACCGATTTTGCACATGCAAAACCCGGACAGTTTATCTCCTTTAAAAACGGCGAAGCTTTGTATGTGACACGTGTCGAATCGATAACGGAAAATCAACTTAAGCTTAAAGATTATGTTCCGACCGAATTTACAACTGCCGTATTATATAAGTATACAACGAATGAGCCTGCCATTAAGGTAAACGTTGTGCCCTATATTACACGAATTGAAACCTTTGTTTCGGAAAATGCGGGAAAAGAATTTGGCCGGTCTGCCAAAGGTTTTTATCCCGTGTATGTTACCTACAAAAAACAAGGCTCAAATTATGTGGTAGATAAGCAAGAAGTTATTAAACTGTACGGTTTTAATTTGACACAAACACCTGTGGTTAAGATGGGGCCTGAAACTCTTACAGTAGGTGCTTTGACCGGTGAATATTATCCTGTAACGGTAAGCAGCACTGAAAAATCCGGGGTCTTGGATATTGAGGTTGGCGGCGTTAAGGCAATAAACAACATAAATGCCGAACCTATCTTTGATGAGCACGGAAAACCGACAAAGACACCCTATAATGTGCAAGCTAATACTGCCAATAAATACTTGAACGATGATGTTAAACTTGCTGTATGGAAGCTTGAAGATTTCGGGATTTCAAAAGACATTACCAGTCCCATAATGAAAATGGACAAAGGCGGCAGGTGGTATATGAGCTACGGCAAGGGTATACCGGAAATGATGGTGAATAATTATGGAACTGAAGAGAAAGTCGATTCCAGTTTTAATAAGTTTCACAATACGGATGTAACCTTTGACGGAAACGGAAATATTTATGCCCTTGCAACCAATACCGACCGTGTAGATAATTATTCATCAAAGTTTTCATTCTATTCCAGAGCGGCAGCGGTTGGGCATTCTAGTTATAGTCATGCTTATCAATATTCATGGACAGGAAAATCACGGCTTGAACAAGTTTATAATCAGAATATTTATAACATCAACAGGGTTAAGCGGCCTAAGATGGTTGTTACCGGAACCACTGCCGCAGCTAAGGTATATATGGTGTATTTTGATTCAAACCATCCCAATAATCCGGTAAAATTCCGTTACGGTACTGTTGATAGTTCTAATATTTTTACAGGAGGAATTAAGGATGGCGGAACAACTACAGGTAACAATGGACTTAGTTCTCTTCCCAACGGCTCATCTCCGGGTTTCCATACTGTTGCCGATAAAAACTCTACTTATAAAGGCGGTGAATATGCAGCCGTCAGTGTAACAAGCGGCGGTGTTGCAGTTGTCGCATGGTACGATGCTTCGGAAAAAAGATTGGTGTATTCTTGGAATAATGCTCCGCAAACTCCGGTACAAGGCGGTGTATGGCAGACAAATGCAAAGGTTATTGATTCCGGCTATGCAGGATGGTATGTAGACCTTGCAGTTGACGAAAACGACGGTATACATATTGCCTACTATAACAGTGCAAAGGGCGATTTAAAATATGCCTATCTTGCAAGCTACAATGCAGCTCCTACGGTTGTTACGGTTGACAGCTATCTTTCAGTAGGAACTCAAATAATGATTACTACCCGAAAAGAAGGTACCAATAATGTTCCGTATATTTCCTATTACCATCCGTCATTTACCCAAACCACGAGCTCGGTACGCGTTGCATGGCGTACCGATTTTACGGCATTAAAGAATGGTGCAAAGGATGATTCGTTTACGGGTGCATGGGAAGCTATGACCGTTCCTACACAGGATGTACCGAAAGAGGAAACTGTCTGTCATGGTGTTCCTACCGTATCGGCATGGACCGATAAAATGATGCTTGGCTTTATGACTTATGACGGTTATAAAAAGGCCGTACTTAAAAAGTAAAAACAAAACAATACAGTGTTTGATTAATTAAACCAAGCGGGCTGTCGAAAAAATAAAGTCTTTTTCGACAGCCCTTTTTTTCGTGCGGCTTTTCGTTAGGATGCTTTTTGCGCTTTTAATTTGCATGAACGCTTAATTTGTGTTATACTCGTATTCCGGATGCACACGATAGAAAGCGCGCTTAAAGCGCATATACACAATCCTTCGGTTTTTTTTGTATTTCCCACCGATATTGCCGCTTCGTGCTGGTCGGATTATGCGCTGCGCTTTACAAAGGCCGTTGCCCTTGAACGCTTTAGCGCATGGGATAGGTTTAAAAGCGAAGCGGTACGCGCGGCTCATCAGGAAAAAAACAGCATTCCGTCGGCTTTGCGGAAATTGTTTGCTTTACGGCTTTTAGAGCGCAATGCGGCCGAACCGTTTTTTTCTTCACTTGTTCCGCCGGAATACGCCGCTTCGGCTTTAAGTTTTGCCGATTGGGTAAGCTCGCTTTTGCCCCTGCTTGCTTTATGGAAAAAAAAACGCTCGTTCAGTTCGGCTCCTTGTGACGCAGAAGACGCCGACTTATACGAACTTGAAAAACAATACCGAACTTTTTTGGATAAAAACGCATTGTTCGAACCGGCATGGGAAATGCCGCCGTTTTGCGATGAAGGTAAAACGTATATTATCGTGTATCCGGAAATCTTGCAGGATTTTGAAGAATACCGCGCCTTATTGGAGCAAAGCGGTCATGTTACGTTTATTCATGTTCCGGATATTCCGCTCGATTCACAGCACTGCCGTTTTTTTTCGTATTCGAATACGCGTACGGAATTGCGGGAAATAGCCTTATATATCCGCTCGCTTTGTGATCCGAGTGCGGGAAAAAAAACGGGTGAAAGCGCGGTACAGGCCCGTTTTGAATGGACGGATATTGCCGTCAGCGTTCCCGATGCGGAAAATCTGATGCCGTACGTTATGCGCGAATTCGGTTTATACAATATCCCCGTACAGCTTCGTTCGGGTAAAATCTTAAGCCGCTATCCTGCCGGAAATTTATTCAGCCTTATACAAAACTGTGATGCCGATTCGTTTTCTTTTACCGCAGTGCGCGATTTGCTTACCGATTCGGCTTTTCCGTGGAAGGATGAAGAGGCGATAAATCAATTAATCTCCTTCGGTATAAAAAATAATTGTGTATGTTCTTATGACGGTATTGATGTGTGGGAACAGGCTTTTGCGAAAAGCGGGCACGAAGAACGTGCGCTTACTTTATATCGGCGGCTTAAAAAGCATGTAAAAGCTATGGCGGATGCGGCCGGTTTTCAAAAGTTGCGCGAACAATATTTTGCCTTTCGTTCCGCATTTTTTAATCCCGAACTGTTTACCGAAGAAAACAACCGTATTATAAGCCGCTGCATAAGCGAATTGGGGGCTTTGGCAGATATAGAGCTTTCGTATCCCGATGCCGCCCGCTGTTCAAAACCGCTTGCTTTTTTTGTGTCCGTACTCGATTCAAAAGAATATCTTGCACAAAGCGCTACTCGCGGCGTAAGCGTTTTTTCCTATAAGGTCGCATCCTGCGCTCCGTTTAAACAGCATATTATACTTAACGCTTCTCAAGATGCTTTAAACGTCGTATACCGCCCGCTTTCCTTTTTAGCCGACCCGAAGCGCTTCGATTTACATATAAGCGATACCGATGTGTCCGACATTTTTGCGCGTTTGTACGCCTTTCATTCGGAGCACACGCTGCGTGTCAGCTGCGCCCGTAAAAGTTTTTCAGGCTATACGATCGCTCACAACGTTTTTAATGCATGTGAAATTTCAGCGGCGGGAAAAACACAAAAAAACGCTTTAAACGGCGAAAACGGAGTTTTATATTCCGATTATTATCCCGATTACTTTGCAGCCGAAAAAGCCTTTTGGCGTACCGACGCTTCTCTGCCGCCCCGATTGCATTCTATACAAAAAAAAGGTTTTAAAGCATGGACGGCTTCCCGCAGCGTTTCGCCTCCTTTACAGGAGGGGGGGCGGGCAAAAAAAACTGCGCTTTCTTTGTCTTCTGTATCTCCTTTGTCTTCCTTGCCTCCTTTGTCTGCCGATTTTATAAAGAAGCGTATTTTACAATATGCTCTTGACGCGGATACCGGTAAAATAAAAGTATCGCCGAGCGCTTTGAAAAGTTTTTATACCTGTCCGCAGCAGTGGCTTTTTTCGCGCGTACTTCGTATAGAAGAATACAGGGCGCAAGCCGCCGTCTCCGATGACGTATTTATCGGTATTTTGTATCATGAAATAATCAAACGCGTATTAAATCGCCTTAAAGAAACCGACAGCCCCTTGGTTTTGGAAAACGAAAAGCTCCCGAAAACGCATGAGGAATATATTAGATTTTTTACGCGCGAAGTTATCGAGCATTTGCCGGAATCCTGCGCTTTACAAACCGATTTAAGCGCGCTTACCGTCGAGAATTTCCGCACACAAGAAAATCAAATTATACGAATTTTAACCGATTTTTTTTACGAATTTACACTGTGGTTTTCCGGTTGCCGTATTTTATCGGCCGAAGAATCGTTAAGTTTGGAAAACGAAGGATGGATTTTAAAAGGAACAATCGACTGCGTACTCGGCAGTGTCGTTTCCGATTCCGTTTATATTGTGGATTTTAAAACAAGCGGCGTGCCCAAATTCGCGGATTGCATAAAGCTGCCGCAAAGAGAATTGGCAGATTTTCAACTGGCGTCCTATATATCGCTTTACGAAGGGGTAAAGTGCGCTTCGCGTCCATGGGTAAGCGCCGCCGCTTTTTTCAGTATACACAATAAAGAGCTTACAAGTATTGTCGGCCGCATTGTATCTCCGGTAACCGGTAAAAAAAAGCCGCACTTTGATAAAGATGTATTGGAACGCTGCGGCATTTACGCGGACGGAATATCTTCGGTGGATGAAACTTTAAAAGAACTGAAAAATGCAGCCGGTGTCTATGCCGCCTCACTGACATCGGCTTGCGTTCCCCTGTTTACCGATCCGGAATGTTCTGGCCGTTTTCCCGACGGAAGTGCAGTGCCCTACAGTACCTGTGCGTCCTGCGCGTATAAAACACTGTGCCGCACAACTTATGTATTGGGGAGAAAGCGATAATGAAAGCATATCCGGAACGATTGCATCCTCTTTTGGAAAAAGGATTGAATGACGAGCAAAAAGCGGCGGTTATGTGCACCGATAATTCGGTTGTCGCCGCGGGAGCAGGTTCGGGTAAAACCTTTGTGTTTGCGCGCCGCTTTGTCCACCTTATTGCCGACAAGGGCTTTGATATAGATTCGGTGCTTGCCCTTACGTTTACAAATAAGGCGGCGTCCGAAATGTACGAGCGTATTTATAAAAACTTAAAAATGCTTGCAGCCCCCTGTGAAAAAAAAGATACCCATACTCCGGAATCCGAGCCGGCTGCGGATGTTTTTGCTTTTGACTCTGCTGCGGATAAAGACGCCGATACGGATGCCGTTGAGCGATCGAAAAAAGCGCTTGCGGAATTTCATAAAGCGCGCATTCAAACGCTTGATTCTTATTGTGCCTCCGTTTTACGTTCGTCTTCGCGCCTTTACGGAATACGCCCCGATTTCACTGTCGATGTGCAAAAAATACAGGAGTTTGTGCAAAAAGAAGCTCTTTCCTTTACCCTAAAACACAGAAAAAATCCCGCCCTGCAAGTGTTATGCGCTTTACAGCCCGTCGACCTTATTGCCCGGGATTTTTTTGCTTCGTTTATTATACGGTATTCGTCACTTTCACGCCCCTTTGACTTTAAATTTTTTATCGAAAAGCAAATACAAAAAATTGCCGCCATATGGAAAGAATCTCTTGCCCTTGTCGATGAAAATGCGGCGCCCCTTGCCGATACGGCCGATTTACCGGAGGCGAGTGAATTGTTAGGAATTTTGCAGAAAAACCGTGTCGATGAGCAGGATATTTTTGCATACGTATCGGAAATTCAAAAAGACAGCCTTTTGCCCGAAAAAAAACAAACTCTTATCAACAATCTTGAAAAAAAACTTTTGTCCTTTTTCGATGCACTGTACACGCTTAAAAAACTGCGCATGTCGGCAAAAAATAAAAGCCTTGTCACTGCATTACGGAATGCTTACGATTCCCTGTCGGCCGGCGCACATTATCTTTTGCATTTTTCCGATATGCTGGCTCTTATTCCCCTGCTTATCGAATTTGAAAACTCGGTAAACGAATGGAAGCGCGTATCCGGTACGCTTTCTTTTAGCGATGTTTCATCCCTTGCTTTAAAAGTTTTAATCGAACACCCCGATATACGCCGTGCCGAAAAAAAACGTACGCGCGCCGTTATGATTGACGAATTTCAAGACAATAACGAAGAACAGCGCGATATGCTTTTTTTGCTTGCCGAACATATTGAGCGCAGTGAAAAATCCGTTCCGCCCTCACACGAATTGTGTCCGGATAAACTGTTTTTTGTCGGCGATGAAAAACAATCGATTTATTTGTTCCGCGGCGCCGACGTTTCCGTGTTTAGAAAACTGAAAGACGATTTATCCGCAAGCGCATCTTTTTTGTCGAAAAATTACCGTTCCGACAAAGCTTTAATCGATGCATTCAATACCTTTTTCGGCGGCTTCGATTTTTCCGGCTCCGAGCAAAGCGAAAAAAGTCCTTATTCGGTTTTTTTGCAAAAAAACACAGTAAAAGAAGGCTCTGAATTTCCCCCCTTTGAAGCCGAATATACGCGCGCCCTTGCAGGCTCTGCCGTAACTTCCGATAATTCCGTTCGTCCGCCGGTACATTTTTTTCTCTTAAACAAAGAAGACGCTGCAAACGAAGAATTCGAAGACGCAGCGGATGCGGGAGAGTCGCTTGCGGCGGATGAAAATGAAGCTTTTTTTATAAGTACAAAAATTGCCTCGCTTATCAGAGAGGGAAGGTACAAAGCTCGCGATATTGCCGTTTTATTCCGTTCCTATTCCCGCCAGCATTTATACGAAAAGTATTTGCGCTTGCAAAATATTCCTTACAGCTGTGAAACCGTTACCGGCTTTTTTTCCGACGCTCCCGTAAACGATATCTATTATTTTTTACGTTTAGTTGTTTATCCTCAAGACGTACATGCCTTTGCCGCGGTTTTGGCTTCCCCCTTTGTAAATTTGCCTCTTCAAGCGGTATCTCTTTGCGTTGAAACGGCGCGTAAAGATGCCGCCCTTTTTCCGGTGTTTTTTTCGGAACATGCGGGCTCTTGTTTGAACAATGACGAATTAAGCTTTTTTTCCGAAGGTTTGCATTTGTATGAACGTATTAAAACTGCGGCAAAAACCGCTTCTTGCGCCGATATTTTAAATGCGTTATGGTATGAAGCGGGTTACCGATATGAAACCCTGCGCTCGGAAGAAGGTGCTTTGTTTGCCGAATTATATGATTATTTATATGAACTTGCGTGTGCGGCCGACAAAGGCGGAAAAAATCTGTGCGGCTTTGTCGATTCCTTACAGGAGATAGGCGGCAATCAAGACCGTTTACAGGATATGGACATTCCCCTTGAGCGTGAAGATACGGTTCGGTTAATGAGCATTCATAAAAGCAAGGGATTGGAATTTCCTGTTGTTTTTATTTGCGGTTGTTCTTCACAGGGCCGCGCTGCAAAAAATGCGGAAAAAATATACGCCGACAAGGAATGGGGAATTTCATTTAATTTTCCGCTTTCAGTTCGCATAAAGGACTGCAAAAAAAATATTTTTTTCGATTTGATGGAAGAACAGGCTAAACAAAAAAAAGAAGCCGAATTACGCCGGCTTTTATATGTAGCTTTTACGCGCGCCGAGCGCGAAGTATATGTAAGCGCTTTTTATTCTTTAAATAAAGAAGCAAAAAAAACACTTGCGCAGATGCAAGACGCTCATACGGAAAAACATCAAGACGAAAAGCGTCTTTTACTCGATGAGCTTAACGCTCTTTTTGAAGCACGCATAAAAAAAGGTTCTCCCGATTATTCGGTTTCAAATGCGCAATACTGCGTTCCGAACGATACCTTTTTTGCTTTTTTGCTTCCCGTCATCGTTTCGCTCGGCGCGCAACAGCCTCTGTTTGCGGCACAAAACAAAGGGTTGCCCTTTACCCTGGAAACCATTCCCCTTATGAGCCGTGAAGATATTATCCGGACCGGTTTTCCCGGCAAAAAAATACGGCGCAAAAAAGATACAGCCGATGCGGCTTCGGTATATGAAAACACCCCTTGTATAGAAACTCCGGTTTTGCAAAGCCCTTATCGCAGTCCTTCACAGCTTACCGTTTTTGAAGCCGCAACTGAAAACGATAGCTCCGGCGTTTTTGTCTGCCCTTCCGGCACACAGTCCCTGTATCCGGAAATAGATGAAATCGTACATTCTTTTTCGAACGGCGAGTTTGCGTATAACCATTTCGGTACCGTTGCCCATGCTTTTGCCGAAGCCGCATGCAGCGGTTGTGCCGCAAAAATTCCGCCTGAAAGCGTAGCCGCGCTCAGCGATTCGCAAAAGCAAAGGGTGTTTGCTGCCGCAAAAAAAATGGCCGAAAATTTTATTCAATCCGATTTGGGGCGGCAAGCTAAAAACGCCCCCTGGCGCAAAAACGAATATGCTTTTAAATTGCGTATTGATACGGGGCATCCCGAAAATGCGGATAAAAAGAACGCCGCCGATGCCGAACTTATTTTAAACGGCCAAATGGACTTGGTGTTTCAAACGGAAAGCGGTTCTTTAGTTGTTGTGGATTTTAAAACCGACGCACACGAAAATCCGGACGATTATGTTTTGCAGCTTGCCGCCTATCGCCGCGCTGCGGCCCTTATGCGCAATGCGGAACTTTCACAGGTAAAAACCTATGTCTACTATTTACGAAGCGGCAATGCGGCCGATATTACCAACAAAACGCAACGGGCGGATTTAAATGCGGCTGTTTTTGATACGGAAAACAAGTCTTCTATTTATCTTCAAAAATATCCCATGTTTTAAGACCGCTGCCGCTTACGGGAATCGGTTCGCCGAGAAAGCGCGGCTTTCTTTGTACCGCCGTGTCCGCAAAGGCTTTTACGCGCGCCAAATATTCGCGTGCTGCCCATGACGAGCGTAAGCGTTCGGCATATTTATTTTCACTTAGGGCAAGGGCATATACGTTTAGTCCCAATTTCCGCCCGATATATACGGCTCTGTATGTGTGAAAACGCTGTGTTATAACGATAATCCGTTCGGCTTGAAAAACATTTTTTGCACGATATAAGCTGTCATACGTATCGAAACCGGCATGGTCAAGAAAAATTCGTGTGCGGTCGATACCGGGAGCTGTTCGCAATACATAGAGGCGCATTGCATTTACTTCATCATACCATTTTTTGCCGTGATCGCCCGATAAAAGCAGTGTTGTGCAAAAACCGTCGGTTATACCCTTTTTATAACAGTCGATTCCCGTATCGACCCTGTCCTGCAATACCGTTGAAAGCTTGTTTCCGTGAACCATTGCTCCCAAAACAAGGGCGGTATATCCGCTTTTGTCCGAAGCGCTTTTTTTCAGTTCGTCAAAAGAGTCGTATACAAAAGCCTTTGCATAAAACACCATATATGTGTTTACAACGGCGCTGAAAAGCACAATGCATACAATAAAAATAAAACATGCACGTAATATTTTTTTTATCACAGCTCACTCACTTGAATTGTATATACGCTGGCACAGTTATGACAGACAACCTCTATCGGGTCGGTTTTGCCCCGTTTTATGTCGTCGAATTCGGGTTTCCCAACAACTATAAAACAGTACTATACTGTAATTTTGTATAATATTCAAGGAATTACATTCTTGATTTATAATATCGTGAAGATGATTCTCTGACAATAAGTTCCGTATCCAGATAGATATTTTTTATTGAAATGCTTCTGTCACTGATACGTTCCATAAGCATGTCGCAGCTGAGAAGCCCCATTTGATAACGCGGTTGACTTACTGTTGTAATAGACGGTGTACATATCGATGAAATTTCTATATTATCAAACCCCACAACGGCTAAATCGTCAGGAACCGATAAACCGACTTTTTTTGCCGCTTTAATTACTGCTGCCGCATAAACATCCGAACTTGAAAAAAAAGCATCCGGTCTTTTTTCGGAATTCAAAAGTTGATATGCTGCAGAAAGAGCCATGTCGTAATTTATATCTCCGAGCTGAATAATCAATTCCGGAATGATGGGAATACCGGCTGTTTCAAGGGCCTTGTTGTATCCTGCAAGTCTGTTTCGTGCATACTTGTATACTAACGGACCGTTAAGAAATGCAATTCGTTTGCATCCGAGTAATAACAAGTGTTCGACGGCATTTTTTGCGGCTGAAGTATTATCGATTGTTATAAACGGAATATCAAGGTTTTCATTATACTCGGAACACTGGATAACCGGAAGCAATGCGTTGAGGCGCTTGAGTATAACCGGCGATATGGAATTCGTTGTAATAATTCCTGCAGGCTTTCGTTTTTGAATCATATCAAGAAAATTTTCTATAGTTTTTTCATTTATTTCATCTTCATTTATCAATAGGGTATACCCGTTCCGTTTTGCGGCATCTCTTGCACCTTGTATAATAAGACTATAAAAAGGATTTGCTATATTCGGAATATTGAATAAGATAAAGTCTCCGCCCATTGATAAGCGCGGAAGTACAGTGTTTGCATCATAACCCAAGCTTGTAAGTGCTTGAATTATTTTAAGTCGGGCTTTTTCAGATACTCTTTTACTGCTATTCATAATTCGGCTTATAGTAGCAACGGAGATTCCGCTTGCCTGTGATATTTCCGAATATGTAGGTTTTGTTCTTTGTAAATGCATGTTTTTTCCTCTTTGTGTAATTTTAATGCAAAATTTACCTAAATATGTAAATATTATATGTAAAATTTACATATTTGTCAATAAAAATATTTTTTTTCATTATTTTGTAAATTTTTATTGACAATTAAAAAAAAGAGGTTATACTTAGAATTAATTAGGAGAAGTTATGAAATTCGGTGTAAGTTCATACGTATGGGTTTCACCCTTTTCGATGCAAACAATAGATCAATTGCAAAAAGCCCATAATTTCGGATTCGATGTATATGAAATA
This sequence comes from Treponema sp. OMZ 840, assembly GCF_050937815.1. NCBI lineage: Bacteria > Pseudomonadati > Spirochaetota > Spirochaetia > Treponematales > Treponemataceae > Treponema > Treponema sp. OMZ 840. The sequence goes on along the minus strand of NZ_JACDIJ010000004.1, from coordinate 114,369 downwards.
GGCGTTGAAGATCCGTCTTCCTTTTCTCCGGAACTTATCTATGCGGAAGCTCAACGTATCGGTATACAGGTAAATATATGCGGAGCTTTCGGACAAAGCCGTGATATAAGTTCGGATAATGAAGTTTGGCGTAATGAGGGGTGTGCATATATACGGACACTTATCGATTATGCAGTAATAACTCATTCGCCTTATGTTGCAGGCCCGATGTATTCCGCGACCGGCAAAGCACGTTTACTTAGTGTGTCGGAAAAAAAGAAACAAATGCAGTATGTTATTACGAATATAAGAGAATTGTGCGAATATGCGTATAAAAAGAACATAAAGCTTGCGATTGAACCTTTAAATCGATATGAAACCGATTGTATAAATACGGTTGAGCAGGGGCTTGAGTTAATCGAAAAAGTCGGAGCCGATAATCTCGGTTTTCTTCTTGACGTTTATCATATGAACATTGAAGAGAAAAAAATATCTGAAGCGATTTTGATGGCAAAAGATAAAATATTTGATTTTCATGCATGTGCAAATGATAGAGGAATTCCCGGAAACGATCATCTTGATTGGAAGGGTATTGCTGAAGCCCTGCGCCGTATAAGATACGACGGTCCTGTCGTTATTGAATCTTTTACCACAGCAATTACTGAAATTGCCCGTGCCGTTTCTTTGTGGAGGCCTGTTGCATCCAGTCAAGACGAACTTGCATGTAGAGGCTTGGCGTTTCTAAAAGAAACGTTTAAATAAAATTTATATAAGGAGTGTGGAAATGAAAAAATTATTTTTATTTCTTGGCATGATATCGGTTTTATTTACCGGTTTATGCTTTGCTGGCGGCGGATCGGAAAAAAAATCCGATGGTAAGGTTTACGGATATATTACACCCGGTCCCGATACATGGTATCAGCGTAATGTTGAAGGGTATCAAATGGGTGCAAAAAAAGACGGAAATAAGGTAGTTGTACTTAATTCCGATTATGATGTAAGTAAAGAAGTTGCCAATATTGATTCCATGATCAATCAAGGAGTTGATGCTCTATGCATTTTCTCTTTCAATGAAAACGGAGCAAAGATTGCCGCTGAAAAATGTGCTAAAGCGGGAATCCCCCTTGTGGCAACGGACAGCTGTGCAACCGTTTTGGATGCAAAAGCGGATGTCGTTGCGGCTATCGATTTTGATTGGATTGCCATGGGTGAAAATTATGCACAGTGGATGGCAAAAGAGCATCCGGGAGAAGATTTTGTTATTATCACCGGAAATTTTGAATCGGTTCCATGCCAAATGATTAATAAAGCGATAACCGAAACAGCTAAAAAACTTGGAAAAAACAAGTGTATTGATATTCGGGAAGGAAGATATACACCGAGTACTGCAGCTAATGTCGCACAAGACCTTGTAGCTTCCGGTAAAGACTTTTCCATTATTTTTGTAATGAATGAAGATATGGCTGCCGCTGTTATCCGTACTTTGCAAAGCAGCGGACAGTTGAATAAGTATACTGTTATTGCTCAAAACGGTTCGCCGGCAGGTTTACCTCTTATTAAAAACGGAACACTTGCATATACCATTTCTTCTTCTCCGGGCTGGGAAGGACTCGTATCATACCTCGTCTTAAAACAATATGTAGACGGCAAAAATAAGGCTGTAAACCAAAAGATTATGTTACCGATTATGCCTGTTGACAGCAGCAATATAGATGATCCGTCTAAAGTTGTACCTTGGGTAGTAAATGATGTGTATTGGGATTTGAATAAAAAATATTTCCCCAATTTACAATAGCTGTTTGAACCTGACAAAGTAAACGTCCCGTCCGTTTTCTGTCGGATGGGGCGGCGTATTGAGAGATGAAAGTGAAACCCATTTTAGAATTACAAAATATCAATAAATCTTTTTCTGGCATACAAGTATTGTTCGATGTCAGTTTGACCGTACATAGAGGTGAAGTTGTTTGTTTGGCAGGAGAAAACGGAGCGGGAAAATCGACGCTTATTAAAATTTTATCGGGAGCCGAATATCCGGATAGCGGACACATTATTTTGCAAGAAAAAAAGTATTCGCGTATGCATCCTTTCCAAGCTATCAAATCGGGAATTGCTACTATCTACCAAGATGTTGATTTAGTTGAAACTTTAACCGTTGCTGACAATATTTTTCTTAATTCCGAATTTAAAAAATACGGTGTACTTATCGATAAACGAAGACAGGAAAAGCAAACAAAAGAGTTCTTAAAAACCTTGAACATAGCGATACCGCCGGATGCGGAAGTTTCTTCGTTGTCACCCGGCCAAAAACAAAATTTACAAATTGCAAAAGCATTGCACCGTAACGCTGAAATTCTGATTCTCGATGAACCGACTGCATCGCTCGGTGAAGAAGAAACTAAGGCATTAATCGAACTAATTCATAAGCTGAAGACTGAAGGGAAAAGTATTATTTACATTTCCCATTATCTTGATGAAATATTTACTGTCGGTGACCGCGTTGTTATATTAAAAGACGGGCATCATGTGGGTACCGAGAAGATCGCGGATATAACAACGGATATCTTAATCCGCAATATGGTCGGAAGAGATACGGCTGAACGCTATACGCGACGCGGTTATTATAACACTAACGATAATGCGTTGCATATTAATTATTTTTCTGACGGAAACCTAGTAAAAGATATATCATTAAAGCTGTCCCATGGTGAAATACTCGGTATTGGGGGAATGGTAGGCGCCGGTAGAACGGAATTTGTACGGTTATTATTCGGTGCGGGCAAGCGAACAGCGGGAGAAATGATATTATCGGGAAAAAATATTACTCCCAACAGTCCTAAAGACGCAATTGAAAAAGGAATTTGTTTTATTTCCGAAGATAGAAAACATGAAGGATTGTTTTTAATCCGTTCCATAAAAGAAAATATTGCATTGATAAAAAATAATGACAATGCTGTTTTTTTTAATTTAAATCAAGAAAAAAAAGACGTTCAAAAATGTATAGATGAACTTCAGATAAAAGTCTTCGGACAGCAGCAGGAAGTAGGAAAATTGAGCGGCGGAAATCAACAAAAAACAGTTATTTCCCGCTGGCTGCTTAAAAGCGGAGATATATATATTTTTGACGAACCTTCAAAGGGTGTAGACATCGGCGCTCGTGAACAAATATATCAGCTTATGGAAATGTTAGCAAAAAATAAAAAAATCATTATTATGGTAAGTTCAAATATGACGGAGCTTATGTCTTTAAGCGATAGAATTGCGGTAATGAGAGAAGGTCGATTGTGTGCAGCCTTTGAATCACAAGATTTCGATGAACAGAATTTGCTTAAAGCGTATATAGGTGCATAGGGGTAGGGTATGGAATTAAATAATAAATATGTTTCGTTAAAAAGAAGAATAGAAAATTCCCAGTGGATTTTATTGTGTATTGTTATTGTGATAATTTCAGTTATTACTGCATCGATAAATCCTAAATTTTTTCGTATGCATAATATCATGAATATTTTTGAACAAATTTCCGTTTTGGGACTGGTTTCCGTAGGTGCAACTATTATAATAATTTCCGGAAATTTTGATATTTCTGTCGGAGCATTAATAGGATTAACTTCTTGTGTTATGGCAATCGGCATTAATAACGGAATTAATCCTATATTCGCCTCTCTTATCGGTATTGCGCTTTCCATATGCTGTACTACCTTTAACGGTATTTTATCTATTATATTTAAAGCTCCTTCTTTTATAATTTCACTTGCTACAACCAGTATTTATACCGGCATCGCTTTATTTATAACTAAAGGAGTTATCCGTACCGTCTATGGCCAATTTGATGCATTAAGTGTTACGAAAGTGTTTGGATTTATTCCGTTGCTCTTTATTATCAGCTTAATCGGATATATTCTTGTGCATATTATGCTTTCATACACGCAAATCGGCAGAAGATTGTTCGCACTCGGAGCTAATGAACGAGCAGCGTATCTTGCGGGTATTGATATTATAAAGAATAAATTGCTTTTTTTTGCAATGAACGGATTCTTTGTCGGTATCGCTTCCATGTTATTGCTTTCTCGTGTCGGAGCAGCTCTACCGTCTACCGGTAAAGGTTATGAACTGCAAGCTATGGGAGCCGTTGTGATTGGAGGAGTTTCCATTAACGGCGGAAAAGGAAATGTTATCGGAAGTTTTTTTGGAGTCTTGCTTATGGGATTGATCTCAAATGCTTTAAATATATTGGGAGTAAACCCCTATCTTCAAGAAATAGCCTCCGGAACCATTATCATTTTATCTTTGGGCGTCAGTGCATTCAGAACAAAAAATAAAACCAATTAATCCTTCAACCTGAAAAAGGAGTGTAATAACTATGGTAAAAATAGGAATTATCGGCTGCGGAAAGATTGCGCAAATGAGGCATATACCTGAGTATTTGGATAACAAGAATGCTCGAATTATCGGTATTACCGATATGAATGAAAAACGCGCGCACAGCCTTGCCGCTTTACATAATTGGAAATTATACAAAACATACCGTGAATTACTTGCAGATCCGGACATAGCTGCGGTAAGTGTGTGTACGGCAAATCATACGCACTCACAAATTACAATAGATGCGCTTCGTGCCGGTAAGCATGTTTTATGTGAAAAACCTATGGCTGTAAGTTTGGATGAATGTAATGCAATGGTTTTTGAAGCACAAAAGCATAAAAAGATATTGATGATAGGCCATAATCAAAGATTAACTAAAGCACATCTTAAAGCTCGCCGTTTGATAAAGGACGGCGTAATCGGAAAACCTATTACTTTTAGAACAACTTTTGGTCATGGCGGTCCGGAAACATGGAGTATAGATCCGGGAAAAGATGTATGGTTTTTTAATTCACAAAAAGCAGGTATGGGCGCTATGGGAGATTTGGGAATACATAAAACCGACTTAATACAGTATTTATTGGATGATCGTATTGTGGAAACCTTTGGTTGCCTGGCAACCATAGATAAGAATAATTTACAAGGACAACTTATAGATGTGGATGATAATGCTATTTGTATTTATCGTATGAAAAGCGGTGCTATAGGTACTATGTCCGCAAGTTGGACGTACTATGGACAAGAAGATAATTCGACAGTGATTTATGGAAGTAAGGGAATAATGAAAATTTACGATGATCCGTCTTATTCGCTTAAGGTTATCATGAAAAACGGTGATGAAATTTTATATAATCTTGACAGAATCCAAACGAATGCCGAACAATCGAAAAGCGGTATTATCGATGAGTTTGTCAGCTCTGTTGCAGCGGATAAAGAAAGTAAAATCGACGGAGTATCCGTATTGGCCGGTATGCGTGCCGTTTTTGCAAGCATTGAATCTTCTAAAAAAGGAAGAGTAATAAAAATAGATGAAAATCACTGATGCTTAATAAGTATACGTAAATTAAAACACTATGGAGGAAAATATGAAACTGGGTTTTGTTTCATCAATACTTACCGATTGGAATTTTTATGAAGTTTTAGATATTGCAAACGATTTGGGCTTTTCATGTGTTGAAATTGCTTGTTGGCCTCAGGAAAAAGCGGAACGGCGTTATGCCGGAGTGAGCCATATTGATACTCAAAATTTGACAAAAGAAAAAATAAATACAATCTGTGATTATTGTAAGAAAAAATCCGTAACGATTTCTTCTTTGGCTTATTATCCAAATCCGATGGATCCTGATTTGCAAAAAAGAGAAAACGTCATTAATCATTTGTATAGCGTTATTACGGCAAGTCAAATGCTGAAGGTCAATATGGTTACAACTTTTATCGGACGCGATCCTCAAAAAACAATAGAAGAAAATCTTGAAATGTTTTCGAAAGTATGGCCGCCTATTATTAAATTTGCCGCCGAACATGGGGTAAAAATTGCAATTGAGAATTGCCCTATGCTTTTTGACAGGACGCAGTGGCCGGGCGGGCAAAATATTTTTACATCTCCTGTAATATGGCGTGAAATATTTAAAATAATTCCCGATAGAAATTTCGGTATCAATTTTGACCCAAGCCATTTTATTTGGCAGCAAATGGATTATATTCAGCCGATTTATGAATTTCAAGATCGCTTGTTTCATATTCATTTTAAAGATATAAAAATACTGAAAAATAAACTACAAGAAAATGGAATACTTGCGTACCCGCTTTCTTACATGTCTCCGAAAATTCCCGGCTTAGGGGATGTCAATTGGAGTAAATTTATAAGCGCCCTTACCGATATCGGCTATGACGGCCCCGCATGTATTGAAGTCGAAGATCGTGCATTTGAGTATTCACAAGAAGCTGTTTTAAATAGCCTTAGACAATCAAAAAAATACATAGATCAATTTGTTGTTTAAACTGTAAGTATCTGTTATCACAGCTCACTCACTTGAATTGTATATACGCTGGCACAGTTATGACAGACAACCTCTATCGGGTCGGTTTTGCCCCGTTTTATGTCGTCGAATTCGGACTTCGGTAATGTGCGTATCGATTGGATGTACCGCTCTTTTGAGCAGGGACAGTCGAAAATAATATCGCGTTCCAAAACCGCCTGCGGCATAAATTCGCGAAACAAACCGTAGATAATATCTTCGCGGTTTCCTTTTTCCGAAAACCATTGTCCCAAGGGAGGGCAGGCCGAAAAAGCGTTTTCCATACGCCGTATTAAATCATCTCGTTCCGTTTCACGTAAATGAGGAATGCGGCTTTCACACAGGCCGTTTTCAAGAGGATGTGCGCAATCGTTTTGCGTTTGCGCCGAAGCGCTTTTTCCGCCTTGCAGCGGCATTGCCTGTACGAATAAACCTCCCGCACCGACCACACGCCCGCGTTTATCAAGCTGAATACTTGTATTAAATGCCGTGGAAATTTGTTCCGATTGATGAAAATACCATGCTAAATCCTGTGCAATATTTCGATGCTTTATTTCGACGACTCCCGTTTGTACTTGAGCGCTTTTGCCGCCGTGTGCTTCGGGATAACGTGTAACGCTGATTGTGCCTTCTCCGAAAAAGGGAGCAAGATCCCAGCTTTCCAAAGGTTTGTCGACGGGAATATTATTTTGCAACAAAAAACCGCGTACATAACCTGTCGAATCGGCTTCCACCGAAAAACCCGCCGCCGGACCGTTTGTGTCGCAGCGGAATTTTAAGTGTTCGCGCCCCTTCATGGTTTGAATCATAAGGGCGGCACAAAGGCTTGCCTGTCCCAAAATCATTGTTTCCAATATGCCGAGTTTATGTTGAGCGCGCATTTGATTTACAAAACGCGTACCGTGAAAAATCGCCCCGCGGAACAAACCGTCCGCCGCTATAAAAACCGTCATACCGTCTTTTTCAAGAGTTTCAATATGCTTTTGTAATTCCGAATCATAAATTTCCGCTTTTATCATACTTAAATAGTAACAAAATCGGGTGAATAGGGCAATACTTACTTGACAGGCGGTAAAACTCGTAGTACGCTTATATATAACATACGTTTTCTTAAAAACTATATTTGTGCCCGAATAGCTGTTCCGAATTAGCGGGGATTTTTGAATTAAGCATTGTGCTTTTTTGTTGTCTGTGTAATGAGTGTTTCAGTTTTTTATTTCCGGTTACATACGGTAGTCTCAAGCGAACGTGGTTGTTGCTGTCTTGGGGCAGTATGTAAACAAATGGAGTTGTTTTAAAAATCGCTTGAATTTATAACGGCTCCGAGAGGAATGAGAATGGCTCAAAAAATTTATGTCGGAAACATGAATTACGCTACTACGGAAGATTCTTTAAAAAATGCATTTTCGCAGTACGGTGAAGTGGTATCGGCGGTTATTATAAAAGACCGCTATACGGAACAATCAAAGGGATTCGGCTTTGTTGAAATGACGGAAGAATCGGCGGCAAAGGAAGCTATCGGCGCTTTAAACGGTACCGAATTTGAAGGACGACGAATCCGCGTTAACGAAGCGGAAGACAGACCGCGTAATCCGCGTGCGAGGGCATCTTATAACCGTTCCGAAAGCGAAGGGGCTTATTAAAATCTGATCTTTAGCTGCGCTGCCGTTTATAAAGCGCAATATCAATGCATAAGGACTTTTGCGCCGTTGGCACAAAGTCCTTTTTTTTGTTATACTCCTTTTATGCCCTTTTTACCTTCCGAGTTTAAAGATTTTATTTTGCCCGATTGTAACCGCAGGCTTTTTTTGGAGGAAGCGCTTCGAAAATCGGCTCTTGATTTTTATCCGATTACAATAGGCTCTTGCGTACACTTATGCGTACAATTCCCTTCCGCTTCGTATAATTCGCTGTTTAAAGTAAAAACGGTATTGGTCCATTACGACAGGGCACAGGGGGAAGACGGTTCTTTTATTACACCGGGCGCAAACGACAACTCCGCCGCTGTTTTTCAAGTATTGGCCTTTGCCCGCCGCCTTAGAAACGGTTTATTAATTCCCGGAGGCGGCGCCCATAATATGAGGCTTATCTTTACCGACGGAGAAGAACTCGGCGGCTTTGTTTCGGAGGATTCGTCTTCCGCCGCGGTGCAGGGCGCTTTCGGCCTTGCTTCTCTTTTTAAAAAGCTGGGCATTACAAACGATGAAGTGTATGTTCTTGACGGCTGCGGAAGGGGCGATGTTTTGGCCGTTTCCACTGCGGGAAAAAACAGTAAAGCGTCTTCCGGCTTTGTAAAACGCTTTGACAATTTATATGAGCATACCTGTGCATTGGCAAAAGAAGCGTCTTCGGGGAATTGGATAAGCGTTCCCGTTCCTTACGGCGACAATGCCGGCTTTTTAGCCTGCGGTATTCCCGCCGTCGCCTTAACCGTACTTCCTTCCGACGAAGCTTCCGTTTATATGCGCGAATTGCAGCGGGATAAAAATTTTGAACGTGCGGTAATGAACCGCGGCGTAGCGGCTCACGGCGCCGGTTTTTTATACGATATAAATTCCGCAGCCGGCTTGCGCCGAGCGGGTATTGACCCCGCCGAAGCTTTGCTGTTAAGCGAAAAATTGCCGCGTACATGGCGCATGATGCATACGCAATTCGACGATGAAGCGAGTTTAACGGCGCAGGCTTTTAAAATAATGGAAAAATTTTTAAATTTGCTTGCCTTAAGCCGTCACTGTGCGTAAGCGATTATACAATCGGAAATATTTTATGCACCGTTTTTCCCGCGCGAACTCATATACGAAAGTATTGTACCGGCAATAAAAAGCAAAACGGAAAAAAACATTTCGTTTTTTACAGGGATTCCCGGATACAATGCGATAAGGGAGCCTGCAACTAAGCCGAAAATAGCACCGTAGGTTTGCGCGGGAAATTTTTTTAATAAAAACCGTATAAGGCTTGCGCCTCCTAAAAGTCCCGCCGCCGCTCCTATGGCAACGGGAATAAGCAGGGCGATATTTAAATCCGCTATTGCGCGGATAACGGTATTATACATGCCGAAAATAACCAATAAAAAAGATCCGGAAATTCCTGGTACAATCATAGCGGCGGCGGCAACAGCCGTATATAGGCACAGCTTTATCCAAAGGACGGCATTTACAGCCGTTTGTGCTTCGGATGTAAAATCTCCGCTTTTTGCATACTTCATATATATCATAAGGGAAAAGGCGGCAATAAAGGCTGCGCATACACAAAGTATGCGCCCTGTCGGTATTTTTTGTGCGGAATTTTCGGTTTTAGCGTGTGCACTTTGTATGCTGCACGTTTTATAATAGGTTTGAGATGCAATAAAGGGAAGGCTTCCCAAAACAATACCCGTAAAAAACCACAAAGCCGCCGAAGGATACAGCAGCAAAAAGCGGTTTATAAGTTTACTGAAAATTAAAATGCCCGAAGCAAGACCTACGCCGAGGGGAAGCCAAAACTTCCACATTGAAAAAATTTTTTTTATATTCGGGCAAATCAATTCGATTATTGCAGCATAAACGCCGAAAACAACCGCTAAAGTGCCCCCCGATATGCCGGGAATAATATTTGCAATACCGAGGGCAATGCCGATAAGAACCAGTTTAAGTGTTTCCATAATGCGCTACTATAGCATACACTTAAAAAAAAGTCTGTACTATTTTACGGCTCCGGCGGTCATACCGCGTATAAAGTATTTACTCATAAAAAGGTACATAATAAGCATGGGTAAAATTGCAACGGTAAGGCCGGTAAACAAAAGCGTCCAGTTTGTACTGTGTTGACCGAAAAAGGTACTTAAACCTACGGGCAGTGTTTTTAATTTTCTGCTGTGCAAAAAAACGAGCGGAAAAAAGAAGTCGTTCCAAATAGGAACCGCATTGTAAATCGTAACCAAGGCAATACCCGGCGCTATTACCGGCATCATAATTTTAGCGTAAATACTGAAATCGTTACATCCGTCTATGCGTGCGGCATATTCGAGGTCCATGGGAATCGCTTTGAAAAATCCCGATAAAATAAATATTGTCGAAGGAATGCCCATTGCCGTAAAAATCAAAATTACCGATAAAAAATTATCCATAAGGCCGAGTTTTTTTATCAGTATAAACAAAGGAATAATCGCCGCCTTTAACGGAAGCATAATACCGCTTAAAAAAATCATATATAACAAGGTATTGCCTTTAAATGAATAGCGGCTTATACCGTAAGAAGCCATTGAACCGAAAAGTAAAACCATACACATCGATGAAACCGTAACGATAATGCTGTTTACAAAAAAGGTGCTGAATCCCATATCTATCCATACTTTTTTGTATGAAGAAAAATCGGGCTTTTGCGGAAGCGCAAACGGATGTTTTAAGATTTCCCGTGTCGGTTTAAGCGATGAAATAATCATATTAAACAAGGGATAGACGATTAAAATAACGTATATAACCATAAGGCTTAAAATGCATATGATGCCGATGCGCTTTAAAAGGCGTGCATTTGAAAATCGGAAATCCGTGTTCATATTTGAGTCTCCTTATTTTTTCCGACCGCAACGGATACGAGCGAGATACAAAAGGTCAGTATGTAAATAATAACGGCAATACTGCTTCCGATACCGATTTCAGGGTTTCCCGTATCTACCGAACCGAAGGCTGTGCGGTAAAAAAGCGTACCGATGGTATCGGTGCTGTAATTCGGTCCGCCGCCCAAATCGGTCATTGTATATATTTGCTCGAAAACATTTAAACTTCCGATGACGGTCAATACGACAATAACGGTTACCGAAGGTATAATAAGCGGAAAAATAATTTTCCAAAATAAACCTCTTTCGGTTACGCCGTCGAGGTAGGCGGCTTCAAGGCAGCTTTGATCAACCGCATCTATAGCCGCAAGAAAAACGAGAGAAGGGAAGCCTACCCAGCGCCAAATATTCGTTGCGATTATGGCAAAAGTTGCCGTTTTTTCGTCTCCGAGCCATGCTCTGCGCCATGAAGATAAATCCAAAAGGTTTAGAAAACTGTTTACCAAACCGTCGCTTTTTAAATACACTCCCCATAAAAAGCCGACTGCGACGATGGAAAAAAGTACGGGAATAAAAAACACCCGTTTGAAAAAACCGTGAGCGGCAATGCGACGGCTGAGCGCATAACCGAACAACAAGCCCAAACTGTTTTGAATAAGCATGGTACAGCAAAACCAAATTCCGTTATGTTTTAATGCATTAAAAAAACGCACATTATAAGGAAAGGTTGAAAATAATTTTTTAAAATTTCCGAATGCGATAAATTTGCCGCGTAAAAGTTGATTCCATTCAAAAAAGCTGTTAAACAAGCTCATAAAAAGCGGCAATAAAATAAATATCATAACGATAGACAATGCCGGCGTTACAAAAAGCGAAATCCACAAAAATTTTCTTGTTTTTTTTGTTATCATAACAATGTCAAGTATGTGAGGTTTAAAGCCTTGTATACTTTTTCCTTTATTTGTATTAAATGAAAATCGAGCCTTTTTCCGTTTTTGTTCGGATAAAGGCTGAATTTCACAAAGTTGACAGTACGGGGGCTGTCCGAAAATATCACTTTTTGACCAGCCCCTCGCAACTATCCGTCCGTAAAACTTACCGGTATACGGACGGCAATTTTACTTTTGGAACGGTTTGTAATACGATGCAATACCGGTTTGCACGTTTTTACAAGCTTGTTCCGCCGTCAATGTTCCGGCCAAATACCCTTGTCCGGCTGCCTGCCATAAAGCCGAACCTGTAGGCTGCTCATAGCGGAAGGGAACAAGGAAGATATAACTGGTGCTGTTTTTCAAAAGTGTGATAACCTTTCCGACAAAGGGATCCAATTTTGTATCGACACCGGGAACCGAACTGACCATTTTCAAATCGGAGATAAGCATATTTCCCACTTCAGTCGAACCGAGGAACTTTAAGAACGTTAATGCGGCTTCTTTATTTTTTGTCGCGGCATTTACGGCCCAGTTCATATCGGCATAAAAGGTGATGTACTGTGTGCCGGCTTTGATTCCCGGAACGGGGAATACGTCAAAATCCAATGAAGGATTTTGTGATCTGAAGGTACCCGCTTCATACGAACCGCCGATCATGTGTGCGGACATTTCGTTTATAAACGAACCTTGGATATCGGTATAACCTACTCCCGCGTAGAGTTCGGGCATGTAGGGGCGCAGTTCGCCGATTTTTTTAACGGCTTCCACAAAGCGCGGATCTTCAAAGGTGGTTTTTCCGGCTACAACGGCATCAAAAAAGTCGTTTGCACCGTAAAAGTTGGGGCCGACGCCGCCCAAAAGGGTTTCAACCGTCCATCCGTCTTTCGAACCGTTTGCGAGCGGAACGATACCGCTTTTTTTGCACGTTTCGAGGTTGGAAATAAATTCCGCCCATGTTGTAGGAACTTTTAAGCCGAGTTTTTTGTAAATATCTTTGTTGTAGTAGCAAAAAATCGCTTGGCTCAATGCGGGCAGTCCGTACATTTTACCGTCGGTAATGCTGCGTGCACCCTGTTTTGCGGGTTCCGAATAATTTTTGAGATTGGGAACTTCATTGTCAAGCGGGAGTAAATATCCGCTGCCTGCAAGTGCTTGTAAAGCGCCGTAAGCTCTTCCCATAAAAACATCGGGGCCGCCGCCGCCCTGTAACGAAGCGGTAAGAATCGTGTTGTATTCGGTATTTTTTATGGCGGTTTGCTTTACAGTGATGTTCGGGTGTTTTTTTTGAAAAGCATCGATTACTTTGTCGTAAAATGCTACGTCTTCGGTGCGCCATGTCCAAAATTCCAATGTTACCTTTTCACCGGAACTTCCGCTTTGATCGCCGGAACCCTTTGCCGTCAATGCAAGCGGTACCAGAATAAAACAAATCAAAAAGATTGTAAACAATTTGTTTTTCATACTTTTTCCTCCTAATACAGAAAAACATACATCCTATATTTTACAATTCCGTATTTACCGGATTGTAAATTTTGCATTATACGGCGCCGTTATGCGCCGGTGTTTTTTCGGCAATAAAACGGTCGATAACTTTTTTTATTTCACCGTTCCAAAATTGCCAATCGTGGCCTCCGCTTTTTTCTTCATAAACATGCTCTATGTTCCGGTCGGTACAAAACCGGTGAAAATCGCGGTTTGCCTCAAGTAAAAAATCTTCCGTTCCGCACGAAAGGTAAAACGTAGGCCGGTTGTTTTTGTGTACGGACGCGATAAGCTTTTTTACCGCATTTTTATATTCTTGTTCCATGTTTTCGATACCGCCGAAAATACGGTCGGCCCATTGCGGTGTAAAAACCGGATGCGATTCGCTTATGTGGCTGCGGTTTAAAAATGCGGACGATAAACCTGCGGCCGCCGAAAACCTGTGCGGATACAGGCATGCCGTTCGTATTGCACCCGCTCCACCCATCGACAATCCTGCAATAAAGGTGTCTTCCTTTCGTTTTGAAAGGCAAAACATGTTACATGCTATTTCCGGCAATTCTTCTCCGATAAAGCGGCCGTATTGTTCGCCGGGAAGGGAACCGTCCATATAAAAATGATTTTCCGCTGCAGGCATGATAACGGCAAGGTTTTTTTCAGACGATAAGCGGCGGATGTCGGATTTTGTAAGCCAATCGGTATTGGAACCGTATAAACCGTGGAGCAAATACAGGGTTTTAAAATCGGTTTGCGTATTTTTTTCGGCTTTAACCCCTTCCGCAGTCGGTGCGGGATTTTCGGCCGGAATTACGGCGCAAAAGGGCACGCTGCGCATAAGAGAATGTGAAAAAAATTCCGCATAAACAACTGCCATACTTCCTCCGAATTAATGTCTGCCCAATGAAGCGGACACCGCTTTACGAGTACGCGCGATGTTTTCAATGCTTTGTTCCATTGCCCGCGTAATTAACGCCGTATATAAAATATCTATAATCAATAATTGATTCATCCTTGAAATTGTAGCGCCGTGCCTCGATAATGATTCCGTATCGGGTATGGCAAAGACAAAATCGGCCAGTTTGGATAAACTGTTTTCTCCGACGCGCGTTACCGCAATAACCTTTACCCCCCGTTCTTTCGCCATTTGCACCGGTAAAAGAATATCGTTTGTTTCGCCCGAATAAGAAAAAGCAAAAAATACATCTTTGGGCGAAAGGGTTGCCGCTGCAGTGAGCTGCATATGCGTTTCCTGATTAAAAACCGCAAACATTCCCAGCCTTGTAAGTTTTTGGTATAAATCCATTGCCGCCACGGCCGAAGCTCCTATGCCGCCTATTTGAATCGAACGGGCGTTTAATATAAGGGCTACCGTGTCGAACAAAGTTTTTTCATTCAACAATTTTCCGACGTTATTGAAATTGTTTGTTGCCGTTTGTATTAAGGCGGAAGCGATTGTTTCCATCGGAGAATCGCTTTCGAAATTAAAATCGGGTAAAAATTCGTTTGCCGTTTCCGGCGAATACACGTCTTTGGCAAGCATAAGTCTTAATGTATTAAAACCGTCTATATGAATTCTTTTACACAATCGGATTACCGCAGCCGTACTTACCTGAGCTTGCTCTGCCAATTCGGAAACATTACAGCGCATCGCCTCTGCCGGATGTTCAAGTATAAACCGTGCGGCTTGCTGTTCGCTTGGGGAGCAATCGGGAAAAGATGCTTTTAGCAAATACGAAATGCTTGTCATACGATTATTGTCAATCATTCGTGCGGTTTTGTCAAGGAAAAATGTATTTTTTTTTCATTTATTTTCAAAAAAATGTGAAATTTTTTTTTAATTTCTATACACAAAATATTCGTATTGAGGTATACTGGTAGGTAACAAGGCGCATATGCCTTAACGTTACAATTTTCGATATTGGAGTTTTTATGACGGCAATCCCCGCAACCGAACAGCGCAATCCCGCTTCGTATCAAATCGACACAAAGAGTACAAAAGAAATTTTAAGTATTATTAATAATGAAGATAAAAAAATCGCATCGGTAGTTGAAAGTTCAATTCCGCAATTAGCCGATTTGATTGATTGTTTGGTCGACGTTTTTAAAAAGGGCGGCCGGCTTTTTTATTTGGGGGCGGGAACTTCCGGCAGATTGGGGGTTTTGGATGCTTCCGAATGTCCTCCGACATACGGCGTATCTCCGGATATGGTGCAGGGGCTTATAGCAGGCGGCGATACGGCTTTACGCAAATCGGTTGAAGGTGCCGAAGACGATAAAAATCACGGTATCGATCAGCTTAAAGAAGCCGGTTTTTCCCGTTCCGATATGCTTGTCGGTATTACCGCTTCAGGTTCGGCTCCCTATGTACTGGGAGCTATGGAGTATGCGCGTTCTTTGGGCAGCCCCGTCGGAGCGATAAGCTGTAATAAAGACTCTTCTACATTTAATCTCGCCGATTTTGCCATTTTTTTGCCTGTAGGCCCGGAAATAGTCACCGGTTCCACTCGTATGAAGTCGGGTACTGCCCAGAAAATGGCGCTTAATATGATTACGACGACGGCAATGATAAAATTGGGCAAAGTGTATAATAATTTTATGATTGATTTAATGCCCGTCAATGCAAAATTGGTAGAGCGTTCAAAACGTTTGATAAATGAAATAACGGGCTGCGGTGAAGAAAAAGCGGCAAAGGCATTTGAAGATTCGGGACATAAAATTCGTACTGCAATTATTATGGCTTCTTTGGATGTGGATAAAGAAAAAGCGGAACATTTATTGGAAAAGGGCAGGGGCAACATTAATTTGGCTTTGGATGCTTATAAAACCGAAACAAAGGAATAAACGGATATATGAAAAAACTGTTTTTCGGTATTGACGGCGGCGGTACAAAATCGCGGTTAGCCGTAAGCGACGATACCGGTAAGGTTATTTGTACGGTAAGCGGTTTTTCTACAAATATGTATGCTGTGGGCTTCGAACAAGCATGCGTTCATATTCTTTCCCTCTTTGACATATTAAAAGAAAAGCAGGGCATTTGTGTATCAGATTTTACCGAAGGATGCTTTGCTTCGGCCGGTTTAAGCGTCGAAAAAGAAAAGGCACTGTTTAAACAGTTTTTTAAAGATAACGGCATATCCTGCCCCGTGTATTTATGTAACGACGCCCTTGCCGCCCTTGCCGGCGGCACAGGTAAAGCTGAAGGTCTTATTTTAATAAGCGGAACGGGTTCCATCGCCGCCGCTTTACGAGCCGACGGAAAAACCGCGAGAGCCGGCGGTTTGGGGCACCTTATCGGCGATGAAGGTTCAGGCTTTCGTATCGGTTTGGACGGTATACGTTCTGCCGTGTGCGCCTATGAAAGGCGGGCTCAAAAAACGGTATTAACCGAACACATGTTCGAACATTATAAAGTTTCCGATGTGCGGGACCTCTTTTCCTTTTTATATACGAATTTCGACAAAGCCCGTATAGCCTCTTTTGCACCCCTTGTATTTCAATCGGCCGGCGACGGCGACGGGGCGGCGGTTGCAATCTTAGAGCAAGCCCTTATCGATTTAACCGATTTGGTAAAAAGCGCGTATATACAGATTTTTGAAACCGAAAAAACGGATTTGGTTTTTTCGGGCGGGATTTTTGAGCATGAAGCCGATTTTTCTCGCCGAACCGCCGAGCGTATAAGATCGGCCCTTCCTCAAATTACTGTCCAGGAGCGCTTATACGATCCGGCAACCGGCGCTTGTATTTTAGCGCGCAGTCATCTTGCATAATACTATACTTGACTAGGCATTGTTTTTTTATATATAGTAGAAAAATATTAAAAGGAATCGATTTTTTTCCGTCCGGTGTAAATGCTGTGTAAGAGGAAGTGCCGTTCGGTGTTGCAGATGTGCATATAAAATCGGATATTCCATACTGATAAAAGGAGAGATTACAATGAACTTACCCGGTAAAAGTATTTTCGGAAAAACGGTATTGCTTTTTGCGGTACTGTGTTTTGTGACGATGTCGATTTTAGGCTGCACAAAGGCCGAACCGAAAAAAAAATCGTTTAAAATCGGCATTTTGCAGCTTGTCGAACACGACGCCCTCGATGCTTCGTATAAGGGCTTTGTCGACTCTTTAGCCGAAGCCGGCTACGTTGACGGAACGAATATCTCCATCGATTATCAAAACGCTCAGGGCGAACAGGCAAACTGCCAAACCATCGCGCAAAAGTTTGTAAACGACCGCTGCGACCTTATTTTAGCCATTGCAACTCCGGCCGCTCAAGCCGCCGCCAACTTAACCGATACGATTCCCATCCTCGTAACGGCGGTAACCGATCCCGAATCGGCAAAACTCGTAAAATCGAATGCGATGCCGGGAACCAATGTAAGCGGTACTTCCGATTTAACCCCCGTTGAAGCGCAAATCAAGCTTTTAAAGAAAATTGTTCCCGGTGCAAAAAAAATCGCCCTTTTGTATAATTCCAGCGAGCAAAATTCGGCCTTTCAGGTTGCAATCGCAAAAAAAGCCTGCGGTGAAATCGGTCTTTCCTATGTTGATGCGACCGTTTCAAACTCAAATGAAATTCAGCAAGTTGTACAAAACCTTGTCGGCAAGGTCGACGCGATTTACGTTCCCACCGACAATATGATTGCAGCAGGCATTACCACAGTCGGAATGATTGCCCGCGAAGCGAAACTGCCGGTTATTTGCGGCGAAGAAGGCCCGGTGATGAAAGGCGGTCTTGCAACCTACGGCATCAACTATTACGAATTGGGTAAATTGACCGGCAAGCAGGCGGTGCTGATTTTACGCGACGGCAAAAAGCCTGCCGAAATGCCGATTGAATATGTACAATCCTTCGATTTAACCGTAAACAAGGATATGGCCGAAGCCATCGGTATTACGATTCCCTCGGATTTATAAATGGGATTCTTACTCGCAGTACAAGGAGCCGCCTCGCAGGGAATTCTGTGGGGCATTATGGCTTTGGGCGTTTTTATCACTTTTAAAGTTCTCGACTTCCCCGACTTAACCGTTGACGGAAGCTTTGCCCTCGGCGGTGCGGTAGGGGCTGTGTTGGTTTCCCATAATGCGGATCCCCTCGTTTCGCTTGCAGCGGCCTTTATCGCCGGTTCTTTTGCGGGCGCCGTAACCGCCTTACTGCACACAAAACTTAAAATTCCGGGAATTTTGGCCGGTATTTTAACGATGATTGCCCTGTACTCGGTAAATATCCGCATTATGGGCAAGGCCAATATACCGCTTCTCGGCGTTACAACGCTTATGAGCCGTGTCGCAGACCTTACGGGGGCGGGCAAAACCCTCAGTTCCCTGATAAGCGGCATTGTTTTTTCCGCTGCCATCATCGCGCTTTTGTATTGGTTTTTCGGTACCGAACTGGGCTCTGCAATCCGCGCGACCGGTACAAACGAGCACATGATACGCGCTCAGGGCGTGAATACCGAAAACATGAAGCTTATCGGCCTTGCCCTTTCGAACGGCTTAACCGCTCTTTCCGGCGCCCTTGTCGCCCAAAGTCAAGGCTATGCCGACGTCGGTATGGGGGTAGGGGCAATCGTTATCGGCCTTGCTTCCATTATTATAGGAGAAGTTATATTCGGCCACCGCATAGCCTTTTGGTACACCCTTGCAGGCGTCGTTCTCGGCTCGATTACCTACCGTATCATCATCGCCTTGGTGCTTCAGCTGGGTATGAAGTCAACCGACTTAAAACTTTTAACCGCCTGCCTTGTCGCGCTTTCCCTTGCGATTCCCGTGGTCAAAGCGAACTATATGCAAAAAAAACAGTTTAAAATGCAGCAAAAAGGCGGTACTTTATGCTGAGCTTACAAAACGTATCGAAAACCTTTAATGCGGGAACCATAACCGAAAAAAAAGCCCTGCACGGCATCAGCCTCGATTTGGCGCCCGGCGACTTTGTAACCGTTATCGGCGGAAACGGGGCGGGAAAATCCACCCTTTTAAATTTGATTGCGGGCGTCTATACCGCCGATTCGGGCCGTATTGTTTTGGACGGTCTTGATATAAGCGCTTTAAAAGAGCACGAAAGAGCCGCTTTTTTCGGCCGCGTATTTCAAGACCCCATGCGCGGAACGGCCGCCACTATGCAGATAGAAGAAAACCTTGCCCTTGCATACCGCAGGGGAAAAAGGCGCGGTCTTCGCTGGGGCATCACCCAAGCCGAGCGAAGCCTCTACCGCGAAAAACTTGCCCTTTTGGATTTGGGACTTGAAAAACGCATGAGTGCAAAGGTCGGCCTTTTATCCGGCGGCCAGCGCCAAGCTTTAACCCTTCTTATGGCGACATTGGAAAAGCCGAAGCTTTTGCTTTTGGACGAACATACCGCCGCCCTCGACCCCAAAACCGCCCAAAAGGTTTTGGACCTTACCGAAGAAATTATCAACCGCGACGGACTTACCGCTTTTATGGTAACCCACAATATGAAAAACGCCATCCGCTACGGCAACCGCCTCATTATGATGCATGAAGGGCGCATTATCTACGACGTAAGCGGAGAAGAAAAAAAGAATATCCAAGTTGCCGACCTTCTTAAAAAGTTCGAAGGCGCCGACGGAACCCTAAACGACCGCATGCTGTTGGGATGATTGGATTTTCGGCGGCTATGCTTCGGCGGAGCGCGGCGGCCCCAAATACTATATTCCGGAACACATGATTGATTTTGATTTGGGTTGGTATTAACCGGTGTTTATAGGGGATTTATAAATATCCCTATTTTGGTAGCTCTTTGCGATTTTATTTTTATTCGTGCGGGGGCTTTAATACCCTTGTTACGATGTTCCGCGTCGGGGGGGCGTTAATTCTTGACAGTATATATGGTGTATATACTTGAACTTGCGGAGTTGCTTATGGAAGCTGTGGTTCAAAAATGGGGAAACAGTCTCGGTATACGAATCCCTTCTTTGTGGGCAAAAGATAATGCGGTAAAAAACGGAAGCAAGGTAGAAGTTATTGCGGAAAAAGGAAAAATGATAATTCTCCCGCAAAAGAAATCACTCGATGATATGCTGGTTATGATAACCGATGAAAATCTGCATGCGGAAATTGAAATAGATAATGCAGCAGGAAATGAAGCATGGTGAACTCCGGCTCTATTCCCGAAAAAGGTGATTTGGTTTGGCTGGAGTTCAGTCCGCAAGCAGGACATGAGCAAAAAGGTTTTCGCCCCGCTGTGTGCATTTCTCAAAAAAAATATAATCTGAAAACAGGACTTGCTCTTTTTTGTCCGATAACAAGTCATATAAAAGGGGATCCTTTTGAAATTGTTCTTCAAAAACATTCGATACGGGGCTGCATTCTAAGCGACCAAGTAAAAAATCTTGATCGGCGGCATCGTAATTGCAGTTTTATAGAAAAAGCCTTCCCGGAAGAAATCGATTCCGTTATCGAAAATATAAAATTGATGATTGAATAAAATCCTGCCGCTACAGTCGTGTTTTGCGAATTATTGCCGACTTTGGAAAAAAAATATGAAGAAGTAATTATTGTGGAAAACAAACAGATACTTTTGCAGAACAGTGAAACAATTCATACGACGGAAATGGGAATAGACAGAATAAGGAAAAACTTAAAGTTGGGTGCCGTTGATGTCGTTGAGTTTTGTAAGAAAAAAATATCGGATAAGAAATGCAGTATCTATAAGCAGGGAAAAAACCTGTATTGTGAGATTGACGGAATTAAAATCACGATAAATTCCTACACTGATACAATAATTACAGCCCATAAGGTCAAATAAATTATGAAGGAACGTCCCGACTTTAATCAAATAAAATCATATCAGGATTTTGCTCAATATTATTGGTACCGGGAAGAATTGAAACGGATATGTAAGAGCTTAGATATAGACTATGCGGGAACCAAGTTAGAGTTAAATTATAATATCGAGGAATATTTTAAGGGTAATATAATTCGGAAAGAGAAGGCTGCCCGCAAAACTAAAAAAGAAGACGGTGAATTGACTTTAAAAACAGGTTTAATAGAATGCGGATTTTGTTTTAATCGGAGGTTCAGAACTTTTTTTGCAGAGCAGACGGGGGTGCGGAATTTTAAATTCAATGCGGATATGGCAGCAACCGCGAAAAAAGTAAAAGAAAACAATGATATTGCTTTTACGCTCGCCGACATGCTTGAAGTTTATTACGGCAAAAAAGTATATGTAAAATATGACAAGTCGTGTTTGCAATGGAATAAATTTGTAAAAGATTTTTGCGAAGATAAAGCAAGCATCGAATTTAAAAATAAACTGAAAGTCGCCTCAATATTGTGGAATGAAGTGCGTAATTCAACAAAAGAAAAAGTATTTACAAAAGAATTACTGACACAATTTGCCCATAAGATAGAGCAATATAAAACGTAGCACCCGCTTCAACGCCGACAAACGGGACTGAGCCGGTTTGCAGGTTAAGCGAATGTTAGACGCACAGCCCTGCGGGCTGGTTGTGGGCGGTATGCGATTTTCATCTATTTTCAATGTATAATTTGATGATAATGGTAAATCCAATTTCACTGAAGCTTATAAAAAGTTATAAACTGAACAATCTCTAGTACTTATTAAACCAAGAAAAACTCAAGTAACTATGGTATAATTAGTATTTTTCAATGAAATTTGATTTTGCATGAAATATATGTTATATTAAATACGAAAAATACTGTTTTATTATAGGAGGTATATTATGACTGCAGTAAATACTATGGATATTCGTGATAATTTCAACGTCTTTTGTGACAAAGTTTTTGATGGCGAAACACTTATTATCTCTCGTCCCAAAAATAAAAATGTTGTAATGATTTCCGAGAATGAATATAACCTCCTTCAAAAAGCGAAACGAAATGCAGACTATCTCAGTATGCTTGATCGTTCAATGGAAGAAGCAAAATCCGGAAATATAATTGTCAAATCCTTAGAGGATTTTGACTAATGAATATTACTTGGACTAACACCGCATGGTCGCAATATATAGAATGGCAATCGAAAGATAAGACTATTGTAAAAAAAATAAATGAATTGATAAAAAGTATATCAAGAGATGGAATATTATCGGGTTTAGGTAAACCTGAACCGCTTAAACATATTAAAGCTTGTAGTAGAAGAATCAATGATGAGAATAGACTCGTTTATAATCTTGATTCAAACGGAAACCTAGTAATTTTTGCTTGTACGGGGCATTACGAAAATTAATTATTTTAAATAAATCTTTTCAATTTAATAGTAATAGACATAAATTATAGATGTTTGATGAAAAACAGAAGCCATCTATGATAAGAAGAAACGTCTAACACCCGCTTCAACGCCGACATTGCGGATAAGCCGCTTATTATATCGGCACAATTCAAGAAATGAAGATAGGCCTAATCTGCCTGCTGTTGTTCGCCCTATTATGTATTATGGTAGAGAGGTTTGCTGTTTTGTTTTGAGGCAGTTTAGATTGCAAATTGCCGTTTTTAGTAATATAATGAGGAAGGGTCGAAGGAATGTTATACGGACGGCTCTCATGGAGCCGCTTAGGAGGGAAGAAATGAAAAATAAAAAGATTATGATGGTTTTTGGCATTATTTTATTATCTTTTAAATTATTTGCATATGATTATGGTATATTCTTTACGGACGATTACGGTAGATTTTTTAAAGGCGATTACAGTAAATTCTTTAAAGGTGATTATGCCAAGTTCTTTATGGGTGATTACAGTAGTTCAGGTTTTATAATTGTAGACTCTGAAACGAATATAGCGTATTATTCTGTTAGCCGCTCAAATACTGATGGCGTTGAAGTAGTCTGTAATGTGCAGGTAAATGATATTTCTAAAAAAAAGAATAAATATATATTTTCTGATAATACCACCTATACGGTGAATTTAGTCTTGTTTGAAGAAAAAATAGATAAAAAAGAAAATAGAAAGGTATTTCATTCAAGTCATGCATATGGTAATGAAAATTCAGTGCCTCATTGGGTTAAGAATAATAGCAATATAACCGGTGAAAAAATTTCAAGTAATATAGTTATAAAGACAAAAAATATTTCAACAAAACAAATTGAATTTTGGTTATGTGATAAGAATGGAAATAATTTACAACGTATCTATGGATATAATGAAAAAGAAACAGTAAGATTTTATATAGATGCTAAACGTCAGAAGATAATATTCATAAAGTCCGTTGAGCAGGGGAATGCTATAACGGAGATTGATTATTAAAGATGATGTAATTGCGTATAACACCCGCTTCAACCTGACATTGCGGAGTAGCCGCAAATGCAGGTTAAGCGAATGTTAGACAGATGCCTAACGGCACAATTAACTGCAACTTTGAAAAAGTAGTGTGTATTTTTTTGTAAATTAAAGCGTAAAACCCAAGTTAAAAGCTTAGGTTCTTTGAATAAAGTTTTGTTTTATTATAATATCTATTTTGATAAGGAAAAATAAACTTTCATCTGAGGATTTTTAAACTCGTTAAGGAAATCAACAAAATAAAAGTCCTTTGGACGGTCTGTGTTTATAATAATTATTTTCTAAGGAAAATTAAAATTTATCTAAGTATTTTAAACTCGTTAAGGAAATCGACAAAATAAAAGTCCTTCGGACGGTCTGGTAATTATTATAATTATTTGTTAATGAAAATAAAATTTTAGCTTTATAGTAAAATTGTTGATTTTTTAATTTAATGATGAAAAGCTGTATAGGTTAAAAAATAAAGTCTAATTGTTAAGAATAAGCTTATAATTTTAAGATAATATTATTTATAAAAGTTTAGTTTTGTAAATAATAAAGTTTTACAGTAAAATTTTAAGTTTATTTATTAAATATAGTAATAAAAAGCAAAATAGTGTAAAATTAAAAGCATAATTGTTAATATAAGCGATTAAATAAACTAAAAGTGTCTAACACCCGCTTCAACCTGACATTGCGGACGAGCCGCAAAGCAGGTTAAGCGAATGTTATGTGGACACCCACTGGGCGCTGTGATGGGATAATAAATGAGAAAAATTACAATTATATTTATATTATTTTGTATAGTATTTGTTTCATGTTCACAAAAACAAATTCCATTTAACAAAAAACAATGGGTGAGAGAAAAAAATCGATTTTATATGACCGATTCGCTTATTAAAAATTTAAATGAAGATAAACCGAAAAGAGCTGAAATATTTGATTTGCTTGGAACACCAGAACTTGAAGGACGAATTAAAGATACAGAAGTCTCTTATTGGTTAAAATCTGATGGTTTTCTTGCTATGTGGGAATTATATATTTATTTTGATGATAATGGAAACTTTGAATCCGCTGTGGTTGCATATGCCGATTAAAAAACAAAGAAGTATCTTTTCAGTAAGTCAAGATCGCTGAAAAAATAAATTGAACTTTAAGATTCAGCTTAAAAAGCTTTCTTACATCACATACTCACCGCTTTTATGAAATATTTTGTGTGAAATATTTTGTGTGAAATATTTTGTGTTGACAAATACATAAAATAGTATGTATAATATAGATGTATATGACATTTGAATGGGATGAAAATAAAAACTCTGAAAACATACGGAAGCATCAGGTTTCTTTTGAAAAAGCGCAGGATAC
Source organism: Treponema sp. OMZ 840 (assembly GCF_050937815.1). Classification (NCBI taxonomy): domain Bacteria; kingdom Pseudomonadati; phylum Spirochaetota; class Spirochaetia; order Treponematales; family Treponemataceae; genus Treponema; species Treponema sp. OMZ 840. The sequence continues at coordinate 89,471 of NZ_JACDIJ010000004.1, read as the reverse complement.
TTTTTTTGATGCAAACCGTATGATTTTAGAAGATATAAAGCATTCCAGTTCTGAAAAACGTTATTTTTGCATTGGAAAAACAGACGAAGGAATTTTGACAGTGCGTTTTACAATACGCGGTCAAAATATTAGGATTTTCGGCGCAGGCTATTGGCGTCAAGGAAAGAAACTCTATGAAGAGCATTTACAGTAACCCCGAAAAAGCAGTAATGGAAGCATTGGATTCTGCCGTATTAGTGGCGGATTTTCTTCCTTCACCAGCAGAGCTTATAAAAAAAACAACAAAAGAAAAAATAACAATCTCAATAGATTCTGATTGTATTAGTTTTTTCAAAGCAGAAGCAAAGAAAAATAATACAAAATATCAGACTATGATGAATGAAGTACTTTCTCAGTATGCAAAGCATTATGCGGTAAATTGAATTGTAGAATAGAACAATCGTATAACACCCGCTTCAACGCTGACATTGCTGTGCAATGCAGGTTAAGCGTTAGTTAGGACGACACCTGTGGTGCGACAATAGATAAAATTTACGGTTAATTATAGAGTAGCAGTGAGTAAAATTAAGAAAGCTCTATATACGATTAAAATAACATTTTTTAAAACATATTGTACAACTTGACTATATTGCACATACATATTACTATATTCATATGAAAACATTGCCCGTAGCGAAAATACGAACGAATTTCTCTGCACTTTTGAAAGAAGTGGAATTAGGTAACGAAATCGGGATAGCCTTTGGCCGAAAAAAAGAAACAATAGCGGTAATTGTTCCAATTGAAGAGTATAAAAGGATAAAAATGAGGAAACTCGGTACATTGGAAGGGAAGGTAACAGTTGAATTTAGTGAAAATTGGGCTATTACGGATGAAGAGTTTATTAATTTATGAAAATACTATTAGATACACATTATTTATTATGGACATTTATTGATACAAGTAAAATATCTCGGTCAGTTTATAATAAATTATTAGCGGATGAAAATGAAGTTTTTTATAGTCAGGCTAGTTTATGGGAAATATCAATAAAATTTAATATGGGAAAATTATCGTTAAACGGAATAAAACCGGAAGAATTCTATGAAGAAGTAGAAAATAGTTTTTTAAAATGTAGGTCTTTTCAAAATGATGAGTTAATTACTTTTTATAAATTACCAATAGAACATAAAGATCCATTTGATAGAATTATGATTTGGCAATCAATAAAGTCTGATTACTATTTTTTATCTGTTGATAATCAGATTACAAATTATAAAAAATACGGTTTAAAAATTTTGTCCTAACAGCCGCTTCAACCTGACAAACGGGACTGAGCCGGTTATGATATCCGTACAATTCAAGAACTTCTCGGTCACAGCGATGTTAAGACTACTATGGTTTACACACAGGTTCTAAACCGCGGAGGTTTAGGTGTGCAAAGCCCTATAGACAGAATGTGAGTTTGTTTTGTTGGCCGTTTAATGAAGATAGGCCTAATCTGCCTACTGTTGTTCGCTCTATTATATATTATTAGTAGAGAGATTTGCTGTTTTGTTTTTAGGCAGCTTAGATTGCAAATTGCCGTTTTTCATGGTATCGTGAGGAAGGGTCGAAAGAGTGTTATGCGGACAGCCCGCTGGGCTGGAAAAATGAAAAAGAGATAAAAATATGATTTACACTTTTCTATTTGGTATAGATGCTATTTTTAGAATTAATAAACTCTTTTTATTTCATACTACCGCTTATTTTTTAACATATGTTATTTCTATTATTGGCTGGAGTTTTTTAGGGAAAAATAAGTCTTTGTTAAAAAGTTGTTTAGGGTTTATCTTTTTACCGGTTTTTCCATTATTTAATACATTATATTCTTTTGGATCAGATATGAGTCACTTTCATATAGAAAATTTTTTGACATTTGGTGGTATTTATTTTACAATTTTTGTCGTAAGTTTAGTTTTCATTTTATTAAAAACAAAAGATAATAATTTAAATAAAAGTAGGAAACAAATTTTTTTCATCGTGTTATCTGGATTAATGATTTTTACTCACAGTTACATAGAGTTTATTACAAATTTTGAAAACTATTTAAATCCTGAATTCTTTTGTTTTTCAATAATACTTATAGTTTTTTATTACCTAAGAGTTCTAATCGTCAGGCTTTATAATGATGATGTCGTAAAGTCAAAAAAATTGAACATAATTTCCAATATTTTATTTTGGGTTTATATAGTCATATATGATTTTACTTTTTTTGGAATGGCTGCAGCCAGTGTGTAAAAAAGTTTTTAGCTGTTGATTAATCTTATTGTATTTGGTTTAAATAAAATAAGAATTAATATAGAAACAAATCTGTTTAATGAAACAAGTAATTAACTATAGTAAGATGAAACGTATAACAAAGATTCGTAGCCGACACGCGGACAAGCCGCGTGCGGTACAACCTAATGTTATTGTGACACCGCCTATAGGGCGGTGAAGGAAGATAAATTGAAAAAAATATTTTTAGTTGTTTATCTATTACTAGTGAGTATATTTGTTTTTGCAAATAATATAAATTTTGAAGATAATTTTAATTCTTCAAATACCGTAATTGCCAAAATGCCGGCTGGGAATTTCGAAGGTAATCCAATATACAAACCTTCTGAAAACGAAATAAAAAAAGCTCTTAAAGCTACTGGAAAATCTATACAGGAAAATATTTATCAATTTCCGGATTTTGAAACAGTGCTAGAACATATTAATGAATTCAAATTACAAATTATTGGATTTGAAAAGGAAAATAAAAATTACATTTGTTTAAATTTTAATGCGATTGTAAAAAATCTAAATGATTTAGCAGAAGTGCCCATAATTACGATTATGAATACATTAAAAATATGGACAGCTTTGTATGATATTTCTGAAGACCAAGTTTATGCATATAAGCTTTTTGGGGAGCGTTATTATCCTATTCTTGAAAAAGATGGAATTCAACATATAACTTCTGTTTTTTGCGATTTTACATTTAAAATTCCTAAAAATTGGAAGCCAAATTATTGGTTTTCTGATAGTGCAAATTGCAACTTTGGACTTTTACCTTCTAATTCTTTTTCAGAGGATAAAGGATATAATACAACCGTATATATTTTAGCTGACGTTGAAGATGGAAATTCTATTTCAGCACAATCTTTTATGGAACAGGACGAAAATAATTATAAAAATCAAGGAATTAATCCAGAATATGAAACGGTTGATTTTAAAATAGACAATACTGATAAAATTTTATCATATGCAATGTACAGAAGCTATAAACTTCCTAATTCTTTTGCAGAATATATTTTTGTTGCGCAAACAGAAAAAGCTACCTTTACAATGTTTATGGGAATAAGGGATGGATATAAGAATAATGAAAAAAAAATTGTAGAAGATTTCAAAAAAATAATACGTACGATGGTTGTAATAAAAGGATAAATTTTCACAATAGCACAGTTTTCAAATCCGACAAACAGGACAAGCCTGTTTGCGGTTTAAAACAATGTTAGGCTCATATGCCACTGGCGTGGTTAATTATAAGATAAAAAATAGAAGATTTAATTTTTAACGAATTTAAGAAATCTCAATCTGATTTTAAGCAAGACTTGTGTGAGTTTTTAAAGGATACTATAAAGCAATATTCGGTTGAAAAAAAGAGAAATTTATAAACAACATGATATAGCGAATAAAGAAAAATTTTCTTTTTTTGAATTAATTTCAGATTTATACTATAAAGAAAAATTTCATTAGGAAAAACAGGTTGTTGACAGGGTGATTTATCAAAAAGAATATTGTTTTTTATCAAAATATGTGTATAATTATATTAAAACATACACATAGGAGTTATTATGAGGACAAATATTGTTATTGATGACGCCTTAATGATTGAGGCTTTGCATGTTTCCGGTTATAAAACAAAAAAAGAAACAGTTGAAGAAGCTTTAAAACTTTTAATAACATTAAAAAATCAAGCAAGCATAAGAAATTTCCGCGGGAAACTATTTTGGGATGGTGATTTGGAAAAAATGAGGCTTGATAAATGATTGTCGCGGATACATCGGTTTGGATTGATTATGTAAATGGAATTAATGCACCTCATACCGATATGCTGGATCAGGAATTAATCTGTAATAGAGTTGTAACCGGTGATATAATAATAACTGAATTTTTACAAGGATTTAAAAACGATAGAGAATACCTCATGGCAAAGCACATTATGGATAGTCTGGAATACAGAGATTTTCTAGGGAAAGAAATTGCAATACAAGCTGCAAATAATTATAGGAAATTGAGAAAGCAGGGCATCACAGTAAGAAAAACAATAGATGTTATAATCGCAACATTTTGTATAGAAAATGAATTTCCATTAATACACAATGATAGAGATTTTGATCCAATGGAAGAAATTTTAGGATTGATTGTTAAAAGGTAGAGTAGCAACTGATATAACGATAATAATTTTAATTGCGATCAAAAGAAATTAAAAAAGATTATATTGAAACTTACGTCTAATACCCGCTTCAAAGCCGACATTGCGGAGTAGCCGCAAATGCAGGTTAAGCGAATGTTAGGTGGACTGCCCTTCGGGCAGCAAAGAGAATAAAAGTATATGTGTAAAGTTTTATTTTAAGCCTTATAAGTAAACAGAGCCATGTTTATTAATAAATATGTTGATAAATACAATACTATACTTGTTAGTATTTGTTTTTAGTGTTATATTGTTAATAGATATTGTAACGTGGAGGTTTATTTATGAATGCAGTAAATTCAATTAATATATTAGATTCTATAGTTCCTATAAGCCGTTTTAATAAAGGTGAGGCAAATAGAATATTTACAGAAGTTAAAAATGACGGAATAAGAATCGTTGTAAAAAATAATACTCCAGAATGTGTTTTGATAAGTCCTAAAGATTATCAAGCACTGATTGAACAATATGAAGATGCTTTATTGATGGCTGAGGCAAACGATAGATTATCAAATAATATAAGGTATATTTCGCATAATGATATTCTGAATGATTTAAACATAAATGAACAAGACCTAGAAAACATTGATATTGAATTGGAGTAATCAATGTGGAAAATAATATATCATCCAGAAGCGGAACAAGAACTGAAAAAATTAGATGGTTCGCAACAAAAAATAGTATTAAAAGCAATAATCAAAGTTGCACAAAATCCAGAATCCAATATGAAAGGCGGTTATGGTAAACCGCTTGGAAATAAAGGCGGAAATAATTTAAGTGGATTATTCAAGATTAAACTAAAAGGATTAGGATTAAGAATAGTTTATAAATTAGAACAAACAGCTTTAGATAATATAATGAAAATCATTGTGATTTCTGTGCGAGAGGGCAATGAAGTATATGAAATTGCAGCAAAAAGGGAATATAAGATAAACACCTAACCCCCGCTTCAACCTGACATTTGTTTTATCACGAAAGTTGCTTAGAGGCGGTCGCCTCATTAAGAATGAACATCCGTGTTCATTCTTAATGGACGAGTTTTCGCTACGAAAACTCGCTGCTGTTTATACCACGGACATCCGTGTCCGTTTTAATGCAACTTTCGCGCCACCTTTGCCGTCGCTATACGCTTCGGCAAAGCCACAAATACAGGTTAAGCGGGGCTTTATGTGGACTGCCCTCCGGGCAGCAAAGAGAAAAATGAAAAGAATATTTTTTATATTAATTATTTTAACTGAAGCCAGTATGTGTTTTTCACAAGAAAGTAAGGCTTTTATCGGTGAAATTGTACTAGAAAGTTTTATAAATAAAACTTTAGAAAATTATTATAACCCTGCACCAGAAATTTACTGGATGTTAAATTGTGATGATGATAAAAGGCGTCAATTGGTTTTTTATAGTGAAAATAATGGGTATGCAAAATATCAAAAATACCTTGATTGTAAAGTTATTGTGTTTGGAAAAATTATAAATTGTGAAACTGCTCATCATAAAACAGAAGAACTGATTTTGGTAAATGATATTTGTACTATTAATGATGAATACACAAAAAAATATTGGTTGAAACAGATATTAAGTATAGATGACTGTAAAGACATTAATTTTATAAAAGTGCTTTTTGCAAAAGAATCTGGGATTAAAATTGATGATAAAGAAATTGAAGTTATTGAAAATGAATATTCTGGTGGAGTTCCGGTTCAAATTGTGCAGTTGCCTATATATTACAGAATAAAGCTTTCAAAAAGTGAATATAGGCAGTATAAAAATAAATTAAAGAAAAATGAAAACTGGCAAATTAATGATAATAAAATAAATTTAAAACTTATTACTAGATTTGATTTATCTTGTAGCATAACAGAGAATGAAATGATTTTTGGATTTGGAAGTATGGATATAATACATCCATAAAATAAATAAAACACATAACACCCGTTTCAACCTGACATTTGTTTTGTCACGAAAGTTGCTTAAAGTGCCTATACGGCACCGCAAGTTTTGCGCCAACTTTGCCTTGCTATACGCGTCGGCAAAGCCGCAAATGCAGGTTAAGCGGCAGTTATACGCATAGCCTATTAGGCTGGTAGTGGAAAAATATGAAATCAAAGATTAAGACTATTTTATTAACTATTTTGATTTTTTCTCTGTTAGAATGTATTGTCTATATTGGTTATTCAATTTGGGATATAAGAGATGGATTTAGCGGTAAGAGAAGTCTTACAGAACAGGAAATTTCAGATATATCAAGCACATTAAGTAATTATTTTAATAATCAAGAGAGTAAGCCAATTAAATGGGAAATCTGTTCTGCTTATTTTGCTGAAGCAATATATGATGATCCTGTATCAAATCAATATAATGTTAATGTAGATTGCTTCTATGAGAATGAAAAGAAGAACTATAGATTTACATTGTTGAAAGGATTAAAAAAATATCATATAGATACAGTGCAAGAGCTTTATATATACCTCGATGAAAAATAATGTAATTTAGCATCAAATTTTCAATTAGCCGTTTTATCTATTTGACATGTACACGTAATATAGATATAGTATAAGTATGATACAGAGTTTTGCAGATAAAGAAACAGAACTTGTTTATCATCAGCAGTTTTCACGTAAATTACCTAATACAATCCAGAAAGTTGCCTTACGTAAACTGATGATGCTGGATAACGCAAAATGTCTGGAAGATTTACGAGTGCCGCCTAGCAATCATCTGGAACTTCTTGTTGGAAACAGAAAAGGTCAGCATTCAATCCGTATAAATAATCAGTGGCGTGTCTGTTTTATCGAAAAAGACGGGCATTATTATGATGTAGAAATTGTGGATTACCACTAGGAGCAAACTATGTCTGATTATATTGAAACACCTACAATGGGAGAAATTCTTAGTGAAGAATTTTTCATTCCTCTTGGTCTTTCAGCCTATAAAGTTGCAAGAGAAATAAACGTTCCAACTTCCCGTATTCAAGATATTCTCCATAACCGCAGGAAAATTACAGTAGATACATCTCTGCGTCTTGCAAAATTTTTCGGAGTCTCCGACGGATATTTTATGTCATTGCAAAATGATATTGATTTAAGAAATGCAAAGTTAGAATTAGCACCGCAACTTGAAGAAATAAAAGTATATACTTACGCATAAAATTAAGCGTATAATACCCGCTTCAAGCGTAAAAACAGAAGGAATCCATGGACACACAGCTGATTGATTTTTTAATTAGGGCAAAAAAGAAAACATATGCCGGAAAAGGCGCGGAAACGGCTTCTTCAAGAATAAAGTCGCATGATTTGATATACCGCGAAAAAGATTTGATGTATTACGACACCTATTTGGGCGCCGAGCGCTTTGCAGGCCAAGAAGCCCTGTGGATTTCGGATAATCCGTATTGGGCAATGAATTATATCGGACGCGTAACGGGCGAACATTTCAGCGGCGACTTTTTAAAAGAAGCTTTGCTGAATGTACCGTTCGAAAAGCCTTTTAGAGGGCCTGAAACATATATAAACGGCGATTATGAATATAAGTGTTCCGTGGACGGGGACTTTAATTGGTTTCAGGGCAAAGAAACAATCAGCTTTAAGGGCGGAGAAATCTATGAATGCCGATTCCACGGCGGCTTGGTAAAATAACGGCATTCTGGCAACTGCTTTAAATCGAATGCGGAACAGGAAAATGAACATGAATACAAGTGAATGTGAACACGTATTAAATTGTGAACTTATAGAACAAACCGCATTCGAATCTCTTGTAAAAAAAAGCATAACGGCAAACATCAACCATATATGGAAAGACGCGCTCAAAGAGTATTGCTTTATAAAGTTGTTCGGTAAGACAATCGGGATGTTTGTTTTCGGAGTTGATATTTACGATGAATATAATGTAAAGCAAAATCAAAAAGGAAAATACGGAAACTTTTTATATTGGATTATACTTCGTAAAATCAAATTAAAAACGAATATTCAACCGCACAAAATAAAATTATGCTTTAATGACGAAAACAATATATTTCGAGCTATAAAAATACTTTCTTTGATTTTTTTTGCAGTATCTTTATATAGCCGAAACTTCTGATCAGCGCCGCTTTTATCCGTGTGTTCAAAGCTTTTTTATAATGATAAGGTCGTTGAAATTATACATCCCGCTTTCAAAAAGGACGCTGAAGGGGATTTCCATGCAAAATACATCTCCGTAATCAAAAACCGGTACCGAATAATTTTGACCGCCGAGCCCTTCAAAATACGCACTTTCTATATCCGGTATAATTTTTTTACCGATCATTATCCTGCATTTCGCCGAGGCCATAATCGCTTGAACCAAATCCCGGGACTCGGTGTTGTCGGGCTGCATAGCATCGGATAAGTTTCCCTTATTGCCGAGAAGAAAGGGAATGTAATATTTATTGCCGCCCGCTTTAGGTAAAAGGGCTTTTTCTTCTTCATTCGATGTTTTCGGGTGTATAATTACCCCGCATTCAATACCGATTTCCAAATCCGTATTCACCTTTTTCAAGCGGGCACTTTCAGGCAATTCGTTAAAGGCTTGTTCATCAAAAGTGTCTGCGAAGAATTCTTCCGGATCCTCATTGCCCAGAGCAAAAAGTACTTTTGAAAGCGTTATTTTATAATAAATATGATAATTGCCGTCCTTATAGGATATTGCCTGAACATAGTCAATGCATGAGGTAAACAACAGCGAAACTGAAAATAATAATGTACATATAACGAATCGATTGGAAAACGAATGCATAAGGGGATTTTACTGCAAATCGGACAAAACGGCAAGGCGTAATTCAAACGGTTTTACCTTTGGTGCTTTGGCGGCACTTCCGTTCTTGCGCCCGGATAAAAAAGTGCCCGAAATCTTTTGATTTCGGGCACAGTGATTTTTACATGTAAAACTTTTTTATATTAAAGACGGACAAAATAAATAAGCCCGCTTTTAAATTTTTACAGCTTTTTATATGCAAACCACCAATCGAAGGAGTTTGCCATACCGCGGCGCTCTTCGGCTGTTTTTTCATCGCCTGCAGGAGGAATAATAACCTGGTCTTGAATCAATTCGTTGTTCGGCCAGTTTGCGGGGCAGGCGACGCCGTTTTTATCGCTTACCTGCAGCGCTTTAACCGCACGCACGATTTCGTCCATATTGCGGCCGATTTCCTGAGGATAGTAAATCATGAGGCGAAGTAAACCGTTGGGGTCTACAACAAATACGGCGCGAACCGTGTTGGTACCCTTACCGGGGTGAATCATGCCGAGATTTGAGGCAACCTTTCCCATATCGTCGGCGATAACGGGAAATTCGATTTTGGTGTTCAATTTATCGTTGATAAATTCGGTCCACTTAATGTGCGACTGTACTTGATCTATAGAAAGTCCGATTAATTCGCAGTTTAAAGCTCTAAAATCATCGTAGTGCTTTTGAAACGATACGAATTCGGTGGTACATACGGGGGTAAAGTCCGCGGGGTGCGAAAATAATACAAACCATTTTCCCTTGTAATCTTCGGGAATGTTCATCATTCCGTGGGTTGTTTTAACCGTCATTGAGGGGATTTTTGCGCCGAGTAAAGGCATTCCGTTTTCCATAAAAATACTCCTTTATTATGTTCTTTTGTATCAGTATTATTTTTGTACTGATTACAATTTTAGTGTACACTTAATTTCTTTTTATGTCAAGCCCTGTACGTTTTTTTTCGCGGCGGTCTGTAAAATTAATTTGCAAAATTAAAGCGAGCCGCAGCATCCAAGTTAAAACAAACCGCCCCTCTTCGATCTGCGCTTTAAATTTCGTTTTAATCCCGTTTGAATCTACCGGATTTATTACTTGTTTTTTTTTAAATTCTGTGGTAGCCTATAATAGGAGGTGTTATGGCAGTCGGCGATGTTCAATTTCAACTTGTGACATTCCAGTTAGGCGAAGAGCTCTACGGTGTAAACATCATGGACGTAAAAGAAATTGTAAAAATACAAAATGTTCGTCCTATTCCGCATGCTCCGCATTATGTAGAAGGAATATTCAATCTGCGCGGTGAAATTATACCCGTAATCAATTTGCATAAACAGTTTCGTTTGGATAAACCCGTACAGGATGAGTATGACGGTGAAATGGGCGGTTTGATTATTCTTAACCTTGACGGAATAAAAATCAGTATTATTATTGACCGGATTTCCCGCGTTGTAATGATTAATTCTTCGGATGTAAAGCCTCCGCCTCAAATGCTCACCGGTATCGGTTCCGAATATATTCACGGGGTTGTGCAGCAGGCAAACAATTACTTGATTGTTCTTAATATCCGCAAGCTTTTTGATCCTAAAGAATTGCAAAAACTTATACTTCCGCAAAAGTGATGGCTATAGAAACATTCAGTCCGACAATCCGCAGAAAAGAAATGGATGCCGTTTTAACCTGTATGGTTGAAGAAAAACTCGGTCCCGGAGAACTTAACGGTCGGCTTATTCAACAAGTAAAAGAAAGCTTCGGTTTTAGCGGCGGCTTTGCGGTTCGAAGTCCGGCAATTGCTCTCAAGTATGCCTTGCGTGCTTTAGGTTTGGAAGCCGGTAGTTCCGTTATGATTTCGGCCCTTGCCCCTGCATGGCAATATACCGCCGTTACGGAATCGGGGTTTAACTGTATTATCCTGGACGTATCGAACGAAACCGGTCTAATTATACCGGAAACGGCGGAAAAGGGTATAAAAGACGGCGGACGGGTATTGCTTCTTCACGAAACCTTGGGGCAGTTGCCGAATTTTTCCGCTTTAAACGAATTGGGAGTTCCCATTATTGAAGACATCTCTCAAAATGCGGGCGCCGTTATAGGCGATAAAAGTGCCGGCACCTTCGGTACCTTTGCAATACTCGGTCTTGAAGAACGCGATATTTTAACGGCCGGCGGCGGCGCCGTTTTGGCGGCGGCGCAAAACCGCAATTGGTCGGTGCTGCGTAAGCTGGCCGAGCAAGCGCCCTCTACGGATCTTTTGCCGGATATAAATGCAGCACTCGGGTATGTGCAGCTAAAAGAATTGGCGCGCAACGAACAAATACGTAAAGAAATATATGAGATGTATATAAGAGCCCTTATGCAGGGCAGGCATAAAACGTATTCGTCACAAATAGAATATGCCGTACCTGCCGTATATTCTTTTCCCGTTATACTGTCCGGTTCTTTTAAAGACGTAAAACAGTACGCCGCCAAAAAAGATATAGCGGTGCAGCCGGCATACGAACATGCGGTCATATCGGTTTTTAACGATTTGTGTTCGCATTGTACACAAGCCAATTCGCTGTTTTTACGCTGCGCTCTTTTCCCCCTGTATCCCCGTTTGGGGTCTGCAAAGGCCCAAAAAATAGCGAAGGTGCTGGCGACATTGCCGTAAGGCTGGAGCCGGATAAAGCGGGTAGTATGATTTGTGTAGTAGTTGTAAATACATATAAAAAAGCCGCCGAAAGTTTGTATGAAAAAATGGCTCAATTTTTAAACGATGCCGGTCATACGGTGGTGCGTTCCGATTTTTCCGGATCGGATACTCCTTTTCCGGTAAGCGAATATGATTGCGCCATAACCTTAGGCGGCGATGGAACCGTTTTATATGCCTCTCGCCGCTGCGCACCGAGCGGTAAACCCGTTGTTCCGGTGAATTTAGGCGAATTCGGTTTTATTGCGGGTATCCGGCCCGATAACTGGCAAGCTTCCCTGTCGGATTTTTTTGCCGGAAAAATAAAGCTTACAAAGCGCTCTTTGGTAAAAGCGGAGGTTGTACGCAGGGGGACGACGGTATATGTCGGAACGGCTTTAAACGACATGGTTTTGTCGGCCGCCCAAGCTGCAAAAATAGTTGAAGTAGATATACGTACATCCCATTCTGCATTCGGAAAGTTTAAAGCCGACGCTTTAATAATTTCCACTTCAACCGGATCGACCGCTTATTCGGCCGCTGCCGGAGGTCCTATTGTAGATCCCGATTTGGATGTTTTAATATTAAACACCGTTTCGGCTTTTTCGCTTTCCAACCGTCCCCTTGTTTTACCTTCGGATATCCGGCTTTCGCTTGAAGTTTTGCCTTCGCGCACGCAAGACTTCGTACTCAGTTGTGACGGGCAAGTGCATATACCCGTAGAACCGAATGACAGCATTTTTATTAAAAAAGCGGAACACAGTGTTTTGCTTGCAGGCTGCGATTCTTCCGTTTTTTATACGGCGCTGCGTTCAAAACTGCATTGGTCAGGAGGCCCCCGTGCTTGAGGATATCCGTATAAAAGATTTTGCGTTGATCGATGAAGTTTCTTTGGATATCGGTCCGGGATTTACTGTTTTAAGCGGCGAAACGGGGGCCGGAAAGTCCATTTTAATCGGTGCAATTTCTTTTTTGCTCGGCGGTAAAGGCGGCGCAGAACTTATCCGTACCGGCGCCTCCGAAGCTCAAGTAAGCGGAACGTTGAAAATAAACCGGAATTTGCCGCATGTGCATACGTGGCTGAGCGAACACGGTATCGAAGCGGAAAACGATAGATTGCTTATTCGGCGTTTGATAAAAAATACGGGCAAAAGCGCCGCATGGATACAAAGCGTACCGGTTACCCGCCAAGATTTGGCGGAATTGACAGCTTGGTTTATCGATATACACGGTCAGCATGAACATCAATCTCTTATGCGTACAAGCGAACACCGCCGTTTTTTGGATTCTTATGCGGAAATTGAAAACGAAGTGGAACAATTTACCGCCTTATACGCAAAACTCGTTGAAAAACGCAATATTCTCGCAGCCGCCGACGAATCCGACAGCCGCCGCGAAGAAAAGATGGAACTTTTGCGCTTTGCCGTAGAAGAAATAAATGCCGCCCGTTTACATGAAGGTGAAGATGCCGAACTTACACAAGAGGAAAACCGTCTTTCCCAGTATGAAAAACTCTATCGTGAAATCGAAGAATTTTCCGGTATTATAAACGGCGATCACGGCAGCGCAATTTCGGCATTAAAAAAAGCGAATGCACATTTGGAACACGCTTCACAGGCGGATCCTTCAATTGAAAACCTTGCAAAGCGCATGGAAAACGTTTTCTATGAATTGAGCGATATAGCCGAAGAAGTGCGTTCTTATTCTCAATCGCTTGTCTTTGATCCTGCCCGGCTCGAAGAAATACAGGAAAGATTGGCATTGTTTTTTAAATTGAAAAAAAAATATGCGCCATCCGTTCAAAGTTCTTTGGCCGAAGTTATTGCATATGCACAAAATGCCGCCGAACAGTTGGATTTTTTAGCGGCCGCAGATACGAATAAAAAAGCGCTTATCGATGAAATTTCTTCTTTGGAACGGCAAGCGTATAAAGACGCTTCGCTTATTTCGGCAAAACGACGCGCCGCTGCGGATAAAATGGCGAAAGCCGTAGAAACCGTACTCGGCGATTTGGGTATGAAAAACAGTGTGTTTTGCGTACACATCGAACAAAAAGAAGCCGTGTCGGAAGATCAAAAATGCGGCCCCTACGGTATAGATAATATCGAATTCTTAATATCCGCAAACCCGGGTAATCCCCCGAAACCGCTGGCAAAAATAGCTTCGGGCGGAGAATTATCCCGTGTAATGCTTGCTTTAAAAACGGTTCTTAATCGGTCCGATATTACCGATACCCTTATATTTGATGAAATCGATACGGGAATAGGAGGGGAAGTATCCGTTGCCGTCGGCGCACATTTAAAGCATTTGGCTTGTTCAAGGCAAATTTTATGCATCACGCATCTGGCCGCCATTGCCGTTTATGCCGATACTCAAATAAAGATAGAAAAGTCGGTGCAGCACGGCAGTGCTTCCACTCATGTATATCCGGTATGCGGCGAAAAACGTGTTGAAGAAATAGCCCGTATGTTGTCGGGCGATGCGGTAAGCGCCGTATCGCTTGAACACGCACGTTCGCTGTTAAAAAACTACGGAGGATGATATGGCAAAGGTTACGGCGGAAAGCAGAGAAGCATTTTCGGCAAAAATGCAGCCTTATAAAGATTCCATAGATAAAATATTCGAAAAAGAAAAAAATATCACCGCATTGATGGCAAAGGATAAGGCGGGTAATTCATACAAGCGCATGCTTTTAGCCGAAGACATGATCTATATTACGACGCTCTATGTTCTTATAAACAATCTTTCGGTTGAAATTCTTTCAATGAAAAATATGGATGCTCTTAATGAAGGCCGAAAAACCTTATATAAAGCAATTATCTACCTCGAAGAAACCGTTTCCAATTTAATCGACGCACCCTATTCGGAATACGAAGACAAACTTGCCGAAATAAGCAATATCCCTTTAAATAAGCGCTATGAATTAACCCGAAAACTGGGTTTGGCGATTCGCCTTATTATTGACGCATACGGCGACAACACAAAATGGCGCTGGAGTTTTACCGAATTGCAAGGACGCTTTGCGACCGTTGCAAAAAATATGATCGATATGAAAGCGGCAACGAAAATATATTTCGATCCGCGAAATCCCGATTACGATACGGCAGTGTACTATTTTAGGCTTATAAAAAAGCTTTTGGGAGAATCCGCCGACGGCTACCGTGACCGCTATGAGCTTTCAACACGGCGTTTGGACGATATACGGCTCGGTATCAATTATTTAATTGCACTCAGGCGTGTTCAAATTGCTCTAAGCGAAACCGAAGATGCCGAAGAAACCAAAAAAAAGGCCGTTGTGTGGAAATCGAAAATGGATACGGACCAAAAAAAGGGCATAAGCAATTAGCGGCGGAAAATGAAAACGGTTTTAATCACCGGGGCTTCGGGAACCGTCGGTTTTGCAGCCCTTATGCGTTTTGTGCAGTTAAAAGATATCCGTTGCCGCATTTTTTTGCGTTTGAAAAAATCAAACTTACACTGCGCTCATAAACTCAAAAAAAAATATCCGCATATCGAAGTATTGTTCGGTGATGTACTGTCATATGAAGATTGTTGCAAAGCGGTAAACGGAGTCGACTATATCGTACATTGTGCCGCAATGATTCCTCCTGCAGCGGATCATTATCCGGATAAAGCGTACCGCATAAATTATGAGGGAACCGAAAACCTTGTCCGTGCGGCTTGCGCATTAAATTCCGAAAACGGCCGTAAAAATACTCCGAAATTCATATATATCGGTTCCGTTGCCGAATACGGTAATCGCACGTATAAACATCCCTGGGGCAGAACGGGAGACCCCCTTATACCGAGCGTTTTCGACGCATACGGTGCCGGTAAAATACGGGCCGAACGCGCTGTTATCGAAGCGCCCTTATGTTGGACAGTGTTGCGCCTTTCGGCCGTTTTATACGATTCCATATTGTTTAACAATATAAAAGACGGGCTTATGTTTCATACGGCGTGGAATGCGCCGATTGAATGGACAACGGTAAAAAGTACGGCTTTATTGCTGGCGAACCTTATCGAAAAAGACGTACGGAGAAAACTTCCTGCGGCATTTTGGAAAAAGGTATATAATGTCGGAAACGGAAAAAAATCCCGCGTTACCGGTTATGAAACCTTTGACCGCGGTTTTAAAATGATGGGATGCGGTGCGGAAAAAATATTTCAGCCGGAATGGAACGTGTTGCGCAATTCGCATTGCCTGTGGTTTGCCGATTCGCAGCTGCTCAACCAATATCTTGATTTTCAATGCGAAAGTTTTGAAGATTTTTTTGTAAAACTTGAAAAAAAATTATGGTACTATAAGTGTGCCGCGCCGTTTTTTCGGTTGATTAAACGCTTTGTAATTATGCCGCTTTTGCAAACAAATAATGCGCCGGCGTTTTGGATTATGCATAAGGATAAAAAAAGAATAGACGCTTTTTTCGGTTCTTTAAAAGCGTACAAAGCCGTTGCAAAAAAATGGAAAGATTTTTTTCTTTTGTGTAAAAATCAAAATCCCGAAAACGGCGCTTTTTTGGATTACAAAAAAT
Source organism: Treponema sp. OMZ 840 (assembly GCF_050937815.1). Taxonomy (NCBI): domain Bacteria; kingdom Pseudomonadati; phylum Spirochaetota; class Spirochaetia; order Treponematales; family Treponemataceae; genus Treponema; species Treponema sp. OMZ 840. Next base: position 73,075 of record NZ_JACDIJ010000004.1, on the reverse strand, counting down.
TAAAAGACGAATCGTTTTTACGTGAACGCGGGCTGCTGTTGGATCACGGCTACGACGATACAAAAAAAACCGAAGCATTGGGTATTGAAGATATGAGGCAAGCTGCCGTCTTTAGAGGCGGGCTGTGTGTAAGCTCTTCCATGAAAAGCGGCGATATGTACACGCCCCTGCAGTGGCGCTGTCATCAGGATCATGTTTTTTGTGCAAATCCTTATACGGTTCTTAAAGCCGGACACTGGTGTCCCGTTTGCTGTACCGCTCCTCCGTGGAATTTCGCGGAGCTTGCAAAGCATATTCCGTTTTATGCGCAAGTGTGGTACGACGATCACGGTAAAGACGAAGTCGATGTATAGAGGGTCAGTATAAAAAGGGAATAATGCGCTTTGGTTTGTATTGCGACAGTTCGGCGGGGAAATCTTCGGTATATTTTTTATGAATTGCGTGTGAGCGCGGAACTAAATTGCAGGCTGTCCAAAACACAAATAAAAAACCGGCCGGCGACCATGTCAATACGGCAAAACCCAGCCATTCTACCAATTCTCCGAAATAGTTTGCGCTTGTCACATAGCGGTACATTCCCCTGCACGGATAATAATAGCGGCGGCTTCCGTTTGAACGCAGAGAACGGATATAAAAATCGGAAGTAATGTTAATAAACATTCCTATCAAAAATAAAACCGTTCCGAAAATAAAACGCGGGTCCGAAAGCCAAGAAGGAGCATATTGTTCGGCCGGCGAAAAATAAAAAATCCATGCGCCGATTAAAAAAGAATTAACGGCATTAAAAATCATTCCCATTATAACAATGGATAAGGGCATTTTGTTTTTTCCCCTGATTAAAAAAGGAAAAATAAAGGTGCGCTGTACGTAATGTGCCATATAAAATGATGCAAGGAGTATGCGTACCGCTTTATGGGAATATTCCGCTTTGAACAGTATACCCGTTATAACAACGAGGGCGGGAATTTCCATCAATACCCATGCCGCCTTATTATTAAAACAAAAGCCCCATTTTGTATCGATGAGTTTTCCGTATCCTGCGGGAATAAAATAAAGGGCGATAAAACAGGCAAAACCCAAAATCAGCATAACTATTTCGGTAAAGCAGTATAAAGAGTAAGACATACGTACAGTATTTACGTTTTTTTTATTTTAATCAATATGCGCCTGTGCTGCCTTGCCGTAAAAGAAAGAATCTTATATGATAATTACGGGTTCGGAATTCGCAATGAAAAGGCGCTTTTTTTCAATATGGTTTTTTAGTTTTTGCACACTGACTGTTTTACAAAGCACCGATGTATCCGTGCGCATCGCCAAACATAAAAATCCCGACTGCATATATCCGAAAGCCGAATTGGGCGATTGTTTTATTCATATGATAAAAATTACTTCTCCTTTCCACGGCTCCGCCCCCGCAGTCGAACTTTTGCCGAATTCGGATTTTGTATGGGAAGCTTTTGAACCCGAAAACGGGTGGGGCAGGGCGGGCAAAACATTCAGATATTATGAAAAAACGGTTCCCGGTACGCACATCTTTTTTTCCGTAACCAATAAAATCGATGACGTATGCTATTTTAAAACGGTGTCGGCCCATCCTTGTTTACCGGATTTTTACACCGATCCGGAAGAAGCGGAGATTATCGAGCGTTTTGTTTTTTTTCGCTTTACGGCCTATGCCGACAAAGGCGGTTTTTTTGAAAACTATTTGGATAATTTTTTATATGCACTCGATACGCATACAAAATTGCTGTATTCTTACGGAATGCCGACAAAGTATAAAAAGATTATAGGAAACAATTACATACCGCTTGATTGGATGCCCTATGAAACCGCTCCCAACACAAAGGATAGGGGCTTAAAGTTTTATGAGTATGACCCTATGGGCTTTGTTTCCGTCGATTATTCTTGTGAGTTTTTTAAAATCAAAACCAATATTCACATCTACGATTGGTGGTATCGAACGATTACCGCAGGCGAAACCGCAGAAGAAGTAAAAAACAAACGGTTTATGCCCCTTTTTAACCCCGATGCGGAAAAAGATTGGACGATACGCAATGTAAGGATTCCCGTTGCTTCTCCGTATCGAAAATAGAGCGGAATACCCTTGTTTTTTTACGGAAATCCTATATAATAATAGGAGTGAAGGACAAAGGTCCTATGGAGGTAAAATAGTGAAAAAAATTATTTTCGGTTTAACGGTTTTATTGCTGGCAGCCGGTATGGTCTTTGCCGGCGGCAATAAAGATGCCGCTGCAAGTACGCAGCCTACGGTTCGTCTTATCACCGATGCGACGGGTATCGACGATAAATCCTTTAACGCCGCTGCATGGCGCGGTATTTTGGAATTCTACGGCGATACGTGGGAAAATCAAAAAAACCGCGGAAAGTTATATGAAGTCGTTACCTGCGAAACACGTGATATGTACGTTCCCAACTTAAAGCAGGCTGCGGACAAGGGCTACGATCTTATCATTGTAACCGGTTTTACCTTTTCCGATGCTGTAGGTGAAGTCGCGCCCCTGTATCCCGATCAGCATTTTATGATTGTAGACGTAGACTGGGTCGGCAAGCCCAATCTCGCCGAATACGTGTATTCGGAAGAACAGGGTTCCTTCCTCGTCGGTGCGGCGGCCGCTTTGCAGGCTCAAGCCGAAGGCGTTAAAAATCCCAAATTCGGCTTTATCGGCGGTGTTCCCGGTGCAACGATTACCAAATTCGAAATGGGTTATATTCAAGGTATCCGCGCCGTATTGCCCAAGGCCGAAATCGTAGATTACTATGCAAACGACTGGGGCGCTCCCGAAAAGGCTAAAGCACAGGCTAAAAACTGGTACGATTCCGGTGTAACGACCATTTTTTCCGCAGCAGGCGGAACCGGAAACGGAACCATCGCACAGGCAAAAGAATACCGCTCGCAGGGTAAAAAGATATGGGCAATCGGTGTAGACTCCGACCAGTATAAGGACGGAGAATATGCCGAGGGAAAATCCGCCGTTTTAACATCGATGATTAAAAAGGTTGAAACATCCACCTATCTTTCTTTAAAAGCCGTTGCCGAGGGTACCTTCAAAGGCGGCGTGTACAAGCTGGACTTGGCCGGAAAGGGTGTCGATTATTCGACCACAAACAAAGAATTAAAGAGCGAAGTCGTAAAAAAAGTCAATGCGATGAAAGCCGATATTATTTCCGGAAAAATCAAGGTTATCGGAACCTATAAAGAAGCTTTGGCAGCAGGTCTTGTTCCTGCCGGTTTGGGCGCAAAAGACGACTGATTCAGTTCGGTTTTAAAACATCTTTAGGAAACCGGTTTGTTTCGGCGGAATTTAACCGGTCATCCTCATTAAAAAGTTTTATGCCGCAGACGGATGCTTTAGGGCTTTGTCTGCGGTTGTTTTTAGCAGGCGGAAAATGGAACAAAATGCAATAGAGATGATCGGCATCACAAAAACATTCCCCGGCATTATTGCAAACGATGATGTAACGATTTCGGTGCGTGAAAATGAAGTACTCGCCTTATTGGGCGAAAACGGTGCGGGAAAATCGACCCTTATGTCGGTTTTATTCGGTGCCTACGAAGCCGACCGCGGAACAATCCGTATACGAGGAAAAGAAGTAAAAATTAAGGATCCGAATGCGGCAACCGCTTTGGGCATCGGTATGGTACACCAGCATTTTAAATTGGTACACAATTACACGGTGACCGAAAATATTGTGCTGGGGATGGAGCCCGTTACCCGTTTCGGAACTCTTGACTTAAAAAGTGCGGCAAAACGTGTTGCGGAATTGTCGGAGCGCTACGGTCTTATGGTTAATCCGAACGACAAAATCGAAGATATTACCGTGGGAATGCAGCAGCGGGTTGAAATTTTAAAAACTTTGTACCGCAATGCCGATATCCTTATTTTCGACGAACCGACCGCCGTTTTAACTCCTCAGGAAATCGATGAATTGATGAACATTATTCGGCGCTTAAAAGCCGAAGGAAAAACCATCATTATCATTACTCATAAATTGGAAGAAATAAAAGCGGTTGCCGAACGCTGTACGGTACTGCGCCGCGGAAAACTCATCGGGACGGTTACCGTTGCCGACGTAACCGAACAGGATCTTGCCGAAATGATGGTAGGCCGCGCGGTTAAATTTCAAATAGATAAGGCTCCGGCCAATCCGGGAAAAGCCGTTTTGGAACTTAAAAATATTTCGGTAAAAAACAGCCGCGGCCGCCTTGCCGTAAAAGATTTATCTCTTGACGTACACTCCGGCGAAATCGTCGGAGTTGCGGGCGTTGACGGCAACGGCCAAAGCGAATTGATATATGCAATCACCGGTTTGACGCCGGTTGAAAGCGGTTCCGTTTTGCTTAACGGAAAGGATATTACAAAGTACGGTATCCGCGAACGCATAGAAGCGGGGATCGGACACATTCCCGAAGACCGGCAAAAACACGGGCTTGTATCCGACTTTAGCGTCGCCGAAAATATCGTGTTAAAAAATTATTATAAGGCGCCTTACAGTTCAAAAAGCGGTTTGTTGAATTATCAGGCAATCCGTGAAAAAACGGCTCAGCTTATAAAAGATTTTGACGTCCGTGCCGCCGAAGGCGTTGCAACCCTTGCAGGCAGTATGTCCGGCGGTAATAAACAAAAGCTGATTATCGCCCGCGAAATCGAATTGTCGCCGGAAGTGCTTGTCGTCGCCCAGCCGACGCGCGGTTTGGATGTCGGTGCAATCGAGTATATCAGAAAACGCATTGTAGACGAACGCGATAAGGGCAGGGCGGTTTTGCTGGTTTCTTTCGAACTTGACGAAATTATGAATCTGTGCGACCGTATTGCAACCATTTCCAAGGGCAGCATCGCCGGCATTTTTAAAGCGGGCGAAGTTACCGAGCGCGAAATCGGCGTTATGATGGCCGGTTCAAAACATAAACAGCAAGAGGTGCCGGCATGAAACAGCAGGTTTTAAAAAACGGTTATACAAAGCGCAGCGGCTTCATAAATTTTTTACTGCATTCCGACGGTGCCGTTTCCGTACTGGTCGTTATTTTGGGATTTTTATTCGGCGCGCTGCTTATACGGCTTGTCGGCCGCAATCCTATGGGAATGTATAAATCGTTTTTTCAAGTGCTTACGGGCATTTTTTGGAACAACAAGGGCGTTATGAAATGGGAAGTGCGCTATATCGGCGAATGGCTGAATATTTCGGTTCCTTATATTTTATGCGGCCTTACAATGGGTTTTGCCGCGCGTGCCGGTTTGTTCAATATAGGCGGGGAAGGACAGTATTTATCGGGCTTAACCGTTGCAACCCTTTTGGCAATCTATTTGCCGCAGATTCCCGTTGTGCATTGGCTTATCGCCGTCATTGCCGCCGTCGTTTTCGGTGCGGTATGGGGCGGAATCGTCGGGTTTTTAAAAGCCAAATTCGAAGTGTCGGAAGTCGTCGCGACGATTATGCTTAACTACATAGCCTTATACATATCGCGCATCATTATTTTGGGGATTCCCGGATCCAATACCTATCAAACCGTACCTTTTCCGAAAACGGCGTTAATACGTGTGGCTTTTTTGGATACCCTTACAAACGGTTCAAAACTGAATTTAGGCTTTTTCTTTGCCATTATTTCCGTTATCGTCTATTGGTTTTTAATGGAAAAAACAAATTTGGGCTTCGGCCTTAGAGCAACCGGTTTTAATAAGGATGCAGCCCGTTATGCGGGAATTCCGGTCGTTAAAAGCATCGTCTTATCGATGGCGATTTCCGGAGCCTTTGCGGGGCTGGCAGGCGGTATCGTAGCCCTCGGTTCTTTTAATTTCGGGCGCGTTCCCGTTGTATTGGAAGGATACGGCTTTACCGGTATTGCGGTTGCCCTTGTCGGAAACAATACGGCAGGCGGAACCCTGCTTGCAGGCCTCTTGTTCGGTATGCTTGCCCGCGCACAGGGTATTATGCAGGATAACGGAATTCCCAAAGAAATTACCTTTATTATTCAAGGCTTAATCGTCGTCTTTATTGCATTGCGCGCCGGCTTAAAAATCTATTTGCAGTGGCGCTTAAAAAAAGACCTTGAAAAAACCGTACAAAAATCGGCTTCCGGTGCAGGCATTTCGGCGGCGGAAACTGCCGAAACAGCACATACCGGCACTGCCGGTGCGGCACGTACCGAATCCACTAAGGAGGATACATAATGGACATTATACGCGGACTTCTTCCTTCCATATTGATGATTGTTTCTCCGATTTTAATTACGGCCGCAGGCGGTATGATTTGCGAGCGTTCCGGTGTCGTAAATATAGCTCTTGAAGGTCTTATGGGAATCGGTGCTTTTACTGCGGCGGCGGCCCATGTGCTTATGGAATCCGCTTTTCCCGGTTCCGTTTGGCTTGCCCTGTTTTTAGGCGCCTGTACGGGAACCCTTATGTCGCTTATCCACGCCTATGCGGCGGTTTCTTTAAATGCAGACCAAACGATTTCCGGCACGGGAATAAACCTGCTTGCAAGCGGTTTGACTATCTTTTTTTCTCAGATTTTATTTAATGCCGACCGTACACTTCCTTATAAAATGGGTATGCTTCCGGGCATCGGAGGTATTTATCCGACCGCCCTTATAGCCCTTGCAGTCATTCTTATTGTGTGGTTTGTTTTGTATAAGCTGCCCTTCGGACTGCATTTGCGCGCATGCGGAGAACATCCTCATGCGGCGGCTTCGGTGGGTATCAATGTACGCCGTATGCGCTATATTGCCGTTTTGGCTTCCGGCTTTTTGGCGGGCTTAGCCGGCGGCTGTTTGGTTTTAACGCAAACAATTCAATACACGTCTACTACGATAAACGGTGCGGGCTTTATAGCCCTTGCCGCCGTTTCTTTCGGACGCTGGAGGCCTGCAGGCATTACCGGTTCTTCGCTTTTATTCGGTTCGGCGGTTGCATTTTCCATTTACGTCGTTAATATCCCTGCTTTACGTAATTTATTTCCGTCCGAATTTTTCAGTTTGCTCCCCTATGTAATTACCTTGCTTGCCCTTGTGGTATTCAGCGGTAAAAATTATGCGCCGGCAGCCGACGGCAAGCCCTATGAACAAGGTTCGAGTTAGTACGATGATTACCAAAGATTTGGTTTTAAAGCTGTTTGAAGGATTTTCGATAGAACGGTGGACCGATTTGGTGCGTCCCTTTGAGTTAATTGAAATGGATAAAAGCGCCGAAAAAATGGTGCTTGCCTATATTATCGGTAAATTCGAAGAAAAAAAGGGGCATAGCGTCGATTGGGATTGGATGATTCACGCATCTTTGTTTGAACTGTTCAGAAAAATAGCTTTATGCGATATCAAATCGCCCCTGCAGCGCCGCATACGTACCGATTATCCGGACGAATACCGGCGCTTAAACGAGTGGGTTGCTTCCCAGTATAAGGATATTATCAAAGACGAGGATTTGTACAATCGGTTTTACGCTTATGTAACCGAAAGCGCCGAGCCGGAAAAAGAAACGCACATAAGTGCGCGCATTTTTAACGCTGCGCATAAATTTTCGGCGCTGCGCGAATTTGAAATGATTGCCGGCGTAAACGAGCGTTATCGTTTAAAAAATATCGAAAAAGAATTAAATGCCGATATCCGCCCCTTTTTAGACTTGGAAGGGTTGCAGCTTTTGGTTACAAAACAGCGCCCCTACGAGTTTTTAATGGTACTCGAACAGCTTCGATTTCAAGTGCGTTGGAATCAAACGCCGCGTGTGCCTAAAACAACCGTTCTCGGTCATTCTTTTTTTGTTGCAATCGTAACGCTTTTATTGGCGCGCTGCTATGAAAAGTCCTGTGCCGATATGGGTATCGCTTTTACCCTTTGCCCGAAGCGGCGTTTTAACAACTTTTTTTCGGCCCTTTTTCACGACCTTCCCGAAGCGGTAACGCGCGACATTATTTCGCCGGTAAAACAGGCTACCGACACTTTACCGTCGGTGGTAAAGCTTATAGAAGCACAAACCGTTGAAAGCGATTTAAAACCGCTTATGGAAGATATCTATGCCGACGAACTTATGTATTTTACGGGCGACGAGTTTGAAAACAGAGTGCTTGTTGACGGACAATCGCAGGCGGTTTCGTTTGAAGACTTGAATACCCGCTATAACGAAGACCGTTTTTCTCCCGTAGACGGCCGTCTGGTACGCATTGCCGACCATATAGCCGCCTTTGTAGAAGCCGACAGTTCCATACGCTACGGTATTACATCGGTACAATTGGAAAGCGGCCGCAAAAATCTTTTGGAATTGTATCCGGAGGGTAAAATTATCAACGGGTTTGAACCGGCTTCTTTTTTTGCGTTTTTTTCGTAAACGTTCCCTTAAAAAATGCCGACTATATGGATATGAGAGCTTTTATCCGCATAGCCGTTGTTTTTTTCTTTGTGTCTACCGTCGCTTTATTCGGCGAAAATATACAGCATACCGTTGTCAAAGGCGATACCCTTTATTCTCTTGCAAAAAAGTACGGCGTTACCGTCGATGAAATACGAACAGCCAATTCCATAAGCGGAAACGATTTATATGCGGGGCAAAAACTCAGTATTCCCACAAAAAAAACATCGCGTAAAGTAACCTATGAAACCTATACGGTAAAAGCGGGAGATACTCTTTACAGTATTGCGCGGCGCTATGATATAAGCGTTGACGAATTGTGTGAAATCAATTCGCTTTCCGCGTCTTCCGTATTAAAAACCGCTCAAAAATTACGGGTTCCCTCTAAGACTCCGGCGGCACAAACGGCAGAAGCGGAAAAAAATCCTCCTGCGGCCGATTTTTCCAATGCAGCGCTCTTGGGAACGCCTGCCCTTATCGGTTCGGATAAAGACCCGCGTTCATATACAAAAAAAACGGGAGATGTAAATCTTATATGGCCGGTAAAAGCAAGCGAAGTGGTATATGTGGGCGGTAAAATATCGGGAGTTGCATTAACGGGTGTAAAAAACGAACAGGTTACGGCCATACGCTCCGGAACTGTCATGTACAGCGGCTTGTACCGCGGCTTCGGTCAAGTTGTGTTTGTGCAATCGGCAAACGGATTGATATATGTGTACACGGGACTTAATACCCTCACAGTCGCAAAGGGGCAACAAGTCAATTACGGCCAACAGCTCGGCGTTATCGGAAACGATCCGCTTTCGGGAAAAAACCTTATCAACTTAATGGTTTTTAAAAACGGCAACCCCATAGATCCGGCCAAAGCGCCTCGGGGATAAGCTTGTTTTACTTTTTGTAAATTTTCAGTGCGGGCACTGCCGCCCTTATCTTTTCAAAATCGCTGTGATTATGCAAAAGATATACCTTGTTTTCAATGGCTGTTTGTGCCGTTATTAAATTAACCGAATTTTGTATTATAATGCCGGCTTCTTTACATTCCAAATTGAGCAATGCCGCTTTTTCAAGAGATTCTTTATTGTGCTTTAATTCATAAAAAGGAATCGTTTCCAAATACTCTTTTAATGCCGAAAACTCGCTATGGTCTTTTGCCTCTTGCAAAACTTCTTGATAAATATGGAGCGTAATACCGAAGGGAATTTGCATATCCAATATATCTTCAAATAAAGCAACTGCCGAATTATGTTTGCCTTTAAAAAAATCGATTAAAACCGAAGTATCAACCAAAATCATTGCTCAACCCGCTTTTTTTTATGATCCTGATTTTGAGCAAATTCGATTTTTCCCTGTAATTCTCTTAAATCTTTCATTTTGCGCCTTTTTACAAATTCCTTTAAAGCGGTTTCTATCAATTCTTTTTTTGTTTGTATGGTTTTAGCATATTTAAAAGCTTCTTCAACCAACGCTTCGTCCAAAACGATATTTGTTCGCACGATACACCTCCTTTTGTGTATTATGATGTGTATGTGTGTGCTTGTCAAGATGTGTGCATATATTATCGGCGTAAATCGTTGTCTTCAAGTACCTGCGATATTATCTTATCAAAGTATGCTTTGTTTGCTTCAAAAATATCGGCAAAGGCCGAAAAGTTGACGACGTAGAGATCCTTTCCTTTGGTACATATAAAACAATACTGATAGTTTTTGTATCCGCTTTCATCATATAAAAAATATGAAAGCTCTACATTCCCTTTTATGTGCCGAAATTCTACCGAAAGATAATCCGCTGCCGGACAAACTTCAAGAGAAGTGCGCGCCAAATCCGTTAAATTGTCGGAATCTTTTAAAATTGATACATCCTCCTTTTCAATCATAATTTGCGCGTCGCGTTCGCGCCCGTGAATGTTGAGCCAATAGCCGGGATGTCCGAAATTTTCATTGTATTCCCAGTTTTCATCCAAGCGCACCGCCAAACCGTTTACCTTATACATACCCTTCTTTTTTTTCGGAATACTCAAATCGGCTCCGGGACGCGTCACTTCATCCGGCGGAAAAATAGGGGCGGTAAAAAAATCATCGAGAGTCGAATCGGTCAATTTTCCGCCCTTTACAAGCATATAATAGGTTTTTTTATCTTCTTTTATAAACATTTCGCTGAACCTGAAAAAGGGCAGCACCTTATTTAAGGCGAATAAAAGCGTCTTATTTTCTTCTTTTACCTTTCCTATGCCGCTATCGGTAAACTTCGGTTCAAAAAACGTATACATCGATATATAGCTGAAAAAATCTATATAAGATTGCGCTATTTCGGGAGGGGCATTTTCATCTATACCCGTCATACCCGTAAGTTCGCATGACCCCTCTTTCGGCTCACTGACCGTAAAATAATAGTTCATCTCTTTGTTTGTCGTCAAATCGATATTGCGCGAAATAACGGTTAAACCTTCTTTTGTTCTAAGCGCAAAATATCCGCGCAAAAAATTCATGCCGTCGCGCCTGTCAAGATAATAGGCGTATTCCCCCGACTCTATATGGTCGGCCCTTGTAAGCGCAAAAGCCGAAATTACCGTTATAAGGCAAAAAACAACAACCGCCGATAATTTTTTCATTTTTCCTCCTCTTTTTGCCCTTTTTTTTTGAACCTTTGTATGAAAGTGCGGGGTGAAGTGCCGGCTCTTTTACAGTGTAAACTCGGATATTGAAAAATGCAAGCTTTAAAACAACGTGTTTTCCGCAGGGTGCTTTGTGCGGTATTCGGCAATACAGCGTAAAAACACTTCGCGGCACACAAGGGCATCGTCCAATGCGCGGTGAGCCTGCCCTGCGGGAATCGAAAAGTGGCGGGCTAAAAACTGCAAATTGTGTTTTTCAAGCTGAGGGAAAAGCTTGCGTGCAAGGTAGACCGTATCGGCTGCGGGAACAAAGGGTTCTCCTATGGGTTTTAAGCCTGCACGGGCAAGCTCGGTATTTATAAAATCCACGTCAAAGCCCGCATTATGGGCTGCAAGGCGCGTCCCTTCAATAAATTGCAAAAAACCGTGCACCGCGTCTGCAAAAACGGGAGCGTTTTTAAGCATTTCATCGTCGATACCGTGTACCTGCAGCGAGTTTTCCGGCATTGAGCGTTCGGGATTTATCAAAATATTGAACGTGTCCCGAAGGCCGTTTTTATCGAATTTAACCGCGCCTATTTCTATGACGCGGTCGCTTGACGGGTACAAGCCGGTGGTTTCGGTATCGAAGGCGGTAAACACCGCCCCCGATTCGAACATTTGCACGAGGTCGGCCGGTTTGATTTTATGCCGCATCGAGAACTGCCTGAATTTCTTTTTCTATCGCCGAACACAGAGCATCGGCCGTTTTTTTCGCTTCGGCCAAAGAAGGAGTATTCAGTATAACGGCGTTTATATAGAATTTGATTTTCGGCTCGGTTCCGCTCGGCCGCGCGCTTACAATCGTTCCGTCTTCGAGGAAAAATTGCAGTACATTGCTTGAGGGCAAGTCCAGCTTTTCCCGTGCATTCGGGTTTTCCGGATTATATGCAACTCCGTCACCGATATCGCGGATTTTGAGCACTTTTTTTCCGCCGAGCGTTTTTAAGCCCTCGGCACGCAGTTTTGCCATAATTTTTTTCATGGTTTCGCCGCCGGAAGCTCCCAAAAAGGTTTTTGAAACGGCCCGGTCTTCAAAATAGCCGTAGGTTTTATACAATTCTTCCAAACGCTCCAAAAGACTTTTCCCTTGTGAACGCCAATAGAGGGTCATCTCCGCACACATTGCCGCTGCTGAAATTCCGTCTTTATCGCGGACTTCGGTTTCGACATTATAGCCGTAGCTTTCTTCAAAACCGAATATGTAATTATAGTTTTGCTTTTCGTCGTATTCGTTCATAACCGAGGCAATCCACTTAAAACCGGTTAAACATTCGTCGATGTGAACGCCGTTTGCCTTTGCAATATAATCGACCATCGGAGAGGTAACGATTGAGCGGATAATTGCCGGATTTTGCGGCATTTTGTTCAATTCTTTGCGCGATACGATAATATAGTCGGCAAGCAAAACGCCCATTTGGTTGCCGTTTATTAAAGTCCAATTTCCCTTCGAGTCGGGAACGGCGCTTCCGAAGCGGTCCGAATCGGGGTCGGTTGCCATAACCGCATCGGCTTTTTCTTTTTTGGCCAAGTCAATCGCCATTTTAAGGGCGGGCGCTTCTTCGGGGTTGGGTTTTTCCACCGTCGGAAAGTTGCCGTCGGGGCTGCGCTGTTCGGGAACGGTGATAACCGTTAAGCCCAAATCGCCCAAAACTTTTTCGACGTGCATGGCGCCCGTTCCGTGAAGGGGAGTGTAGACTACCCGCACTTCTTTTGCCTTTTCTTTAATCAGGGCGGGGCGGAACAATTGGTTTTTACACATAGTCCAGTATTTTTCATCGACTTCACTGTCCACAAGGATGATTTTTCCCTGTTTAACCGCCTCTTCTTTTGAAATTATGCGTACCGACTCTACCTTGTTTACTTCGTCGATAATACCCTTGTCGTGGGGTGGCGTTACTTGAGCGCCGTCCGCCCAATACGCCTTGTAGCCGTTGTATTGGGGCGGGTTGTGCGATGCCGTTACGACAACGCCCGTTATACAGCCGTATTCGCGCACAATATACGAAAGTTCCGGGGTGGGGCGAAGGCCGGTAAACAAATAGACGGTAAAGCCGTTTGCGGCGAATATACAGGCGGCTGCTTCGGCAAAAACGTCCGAATAACGGCGCGAATCGTAAGCGATAGCGGCTTTCAGTTCTCCCTTTGCAGCCTTTTCGCTCATCGCTTTAATGCAGTAATTTGCCAAGCCTTGGGTTGCTTTATGAATCATCAGGGTGTTCATGCGGTTTGTGCCGCCGCCGATAATGCCGCGTAAGCCGCCCGTGCCGAATTCCAAGCTTTGATAAAAGCGTTCGGTCAGTTCATTCATATCGCCTTTTTTAAGCAATTTTTCAACTTCCGTACGGAACCGGCCGTCCGTTTCCTGTTCGATATAGGCTTTTGCCCTCGCTATAATTTCATTTTTATCCATAATGTCCTCCAAATCTAAAAGCTTTTAACACATAAATATCTGCGTTTTTTATGTGTTTGTATTTATACGGAAAAAAATCCCCACACAATAAAAAATTGCGCCGAAATATATGTAAGCATAACCGTAAAACGCGATTGGTAAAAGGGTTTGAAAAAAATGGTTTGAGATAATATGCTGTCGGAAGCAAGAAAAAGCACGGTTCCCGTATATATTTTTATCAGTGCTTTTAAATGTGTGCCGTTTGCATATCCCGTGCCGAATACTCGTATCAGTGTAAGCAAACTGAATAAGGAAAGTACGGCCGCATATATAACCGCACCTTTGCCCGGTCTTCCCCTCGGTTTACCGACGGAAAGCCAGCTTAAAAAAACGCCAAGGGCGTAAACGATAGCGGCGGCGATAATAATCCATACGGGAGGAAAAATCGGCGGAAAAACAATAAAGAGGCTGCATATATATATGCAGTGCCCGATTAAAAATGCACATAAACCCTTTATCATTGTTGCAGGCTTTACATCGCCCAATAAAAAAATATCGCCGGCATTTCCCGCCGCCAAAGCGGCAGATATCAATAAAATTTTTAAAAAACCGACTTTAAAGGCGCTGCTTCCGTATTTTAATTCAAAAAAATAGTTCGATACGGCTGCTAATATAAGCAAGGGCATGAGAATCTTTTTTGACGCATCCGCCTGCCGTTCTTTTCCGAAGAGGCAAGCCGATAAGTGAAATCCCGCTGCGATAAAAAAGGGAATGCAGCACACTATAAACATATTCATATGACCAGTATAATGCATTTATCCTTCTTGAACAAGATTTATATTTCCGTTACAATTAAAAATATCTTCGTATGTTTTTTATACGACCCTGGAGGCTTTATGACAATAACGGAAATGCTGTGGCAAAGTTTGATGTTAACTGTGTCCGGTATGGCTGTCGTCTTTTTATTCCTCATCATTATGATTACTTTTATCATCTTAAATTCAAAGTTAATTAAACTTTTGAAGCTTGATCGGGAAGAAAATGCGACAAACGATGCAATGCCTGCACAAGGCGGCGCATCCGGAACAAACACTGCGGTAATCGCGGCAATCGCTGCAGCCGTGCGTGAAAAACAAAACAGCTGAAACGGCGCTATTTCTAAATTTTAGGAGAGAATTATGGCTAAAAAGGTTAAACTTACTGACTTGGTGCTTCGCGACGCCCATCAGTCTTTGCACGCTACTCGCATGACAACTGCGGATATGCTGCCTGTTTGCGATAAACTGGATAAAATCGGTTATTTTTCTTTGGAAGCATGGGGAGGAGCTACCTTCGACTCGTGTATCCGCTTTTTAAATGAAGATCCCTGGGAACGCCTGCGCCAACTGCACGCAAAGCTTCCCAATACGCCCATTATGATGCTTTTGCGCGGCCAAAACCTTTTAGGTTACCGCCACTATGCCGACGATGTGGTCGATAAATTCGTCGATGCCGCCGCTAAAAACGGTGTCGGTATTTTCCGTATTTTTGACGCCTGTAACGATCCGCGCAACTTAAAACGTGCGGCCGATGCGGCCAAAAAAACCGGCAAACACGTTCAAATGGCTATTTCCTATGCGACCACTCCCTATCACACAAAGGAAGTGTATGCCGATTTGGCCAAGTCCTACGCCGATTTCGGTGCGGATTCGATTTGTATTAAGGATATGTCGGGCTTGCTTAAACCCTTTGAAGCCTACGATTTGGTAAAGGCCATAAAGAGCAAGGTCGACATTCCGATAGAAATTCACTCTCACTCGACAACGGGAATGTCCGTTGCTTCTTTAACGAAGGCGGCCGAAGCCGGTGCCGAAATTTTGGATACGGTTATCTCTTCCATGTCGATGGGAACTTCCCACAGTCCGACCGAAACCCTTGTCGAAATCTTCAAGGGTACCGATATGGATACCGGTTTGGAAATCAAACCCCTTTTGGAAATTGCGGCTTATTTCCGCGAAATCCGCAAAAAATACGAAAAATTCGAATCGAGTTTTCTCGGTGCCGATACCCGTATTTTAGCTTCGCAGGTTCCCGGCGGAATGCTTTCGAATATGGAAAACCAGCTCAAAGAACAGGGCGCCGCCGATAAAATCGATGAAGTATTAAAAGAAATTCAGATTGTACAAAAAGACTGCGGTTATATTCCGCTCGTAACGCCGACAAGTCAAATTGTCGGAACTCAGGCCGTCTTTAATGTCTTGTTCGGCCGCTACACAAAACTGACACAGGAAACCCGCGACCTTTTAACCGGCCGCTACGGAAAAACGCCCGCCGCTCCGAATGCGGATTTGGTAAAAGAAGCGCTTAAACAAAATCAAATGGAAGAAGCCGTTACCTGCCGCCCGGCCGATCTTATTCCGAACGAATGGGATAAAATGGAAGCCGAAGCAAAAGAACACGGCGGAAACGGTTCCGTTGAAGACACTTTAACCTATGCCATGTTCCCGAAGGTTGCTCCCAAATTCTTTAAAGAAAGAGCAAACGGCCCGGTTAATTCGGATTCTTTCGTTGTTGCCAAGGCTTCATCCAACGGCAATGCCTCAGGCGGAAGCTATACGGTAAACGTAAACGGCACTTCCTACAATGTAACCGCAGGCCCTGCAGGAGACACGATGAGCATCAATGTAAACGGAACCGCTTACAATGTATCATTCGGTGCCGTTCAAGCAGCTCCTTCGGCCCCTGCATCCGGTTCGGTTGAATTAAAGGCTCCCGTTGCCGGAACCCTTTTAAAACAGCTTGTTGCCGACGGTGCAAACGTTACCGAAGGTCAAACGGTTATTATGATTGAATCCATGAAAATGGAGCTTGAAGTAAAGGCAACCGGAAACGGTCCCATACACTTCAGTGTAGCTGCGGGAACGGCTATCACCGCAGGTCAGGTATTGGCAACCATCGGAAGCGGCGCTCCCATGCAGGCTTCCGTGCAAGCCGCACCTGTTTCGGCAGCTCCCGCTCCCGCCGCTCCTTCAGGCGGTGCGGTAATCAATGCCCCCGTCGCCGGCACCTATTTGAAAAGCATGGTAGCCGAAGGTGCATCCGTAACGCCCGGTCAAACAATTATTATGATTGAATCCATGAAAATGGAATTGGAAGTAAAAGCCGCTTCTGCGGGAACCGTACACTTTTTGGTTTCTCCGGGTGCCGCAATTACCGCCGGACAAGCGCTTGCCGAAATTAAATAACCGTAGGAGTTTACCTTATGCTTGGTCAAAATGATTATAAAAAAAAGGTGCTGAAGCTTACCCTGCTTATTATGGCAATCGCCGCTGTATTTGCCTTTGCGGGTACGGTTTTTGCGTCAAACGGAGAAAATGAAGTCGCCTCTTTCCGTACAATGAATACAGCTATAATAAAGGGATCCGAAAACGTACCGGATATTTCCATTTCCAAATTTTTGCGGAATACGATTGGAAATACCGGTATCAATTCCATTATAAACGGAGTTGAAGAAGTACCGGATTTAACCGATGAAAGTAAAATCAATGCCGTGCCCGGATGGCAGCGTCTTATAATGATGGCGGTCGGATTTTTAATCATCTATTTAGGTGCGGCAAAGGGTTTTGAACCGCTTTTGCTTATTCCGATAGGCTTCGGAACCGTATTCGTCAACATCCCCGGAGGCGGTATGTATGCCGAACATTCCGGAATGCTCAAAATTATCTACGATATGGGTGTCGGTAACGAGTTTTTTCCCATGCTCATCTTTATGGGCATAGGTGCAATGACGGACTTCGGCCCGCTTATTGCAAACCCCAAAACCGCTCTTCTCGGAGGGGCTGCCCAGCTCGGCGTATTCTTTACCCTCTTCGGAGTTGCACTCATGAACCTCGCGCCCAGTGTCGATTATAATATGTTTGAAGCATGCGCCATCGCCATTATCGGCGGTGCAGACGGCCCGACTTCCATCTATGTTTCGGGAAAACTTGCCCGCCATATGATGGCGGTTATAGCGGTTGCAGCCTATTCGTATATGGCCTTGGTTCCGATGATTCAGCCGCCCATTATGAAGCTGTTAACGACAGAACATGAGCGCAAAATCAAAATGAAACAGCTCCGTACCGTTTCAAAAACGGAAAAAGTGTTGTTCCCCATTTTGATTTTGATTCTTGCCATCCTGCTTTTGCCTTCGGCGGCACCCCTTATCGGTATGCTTGCCTTCGGTAATTTCCTTAAACAGTGCGGTGTGGTGGAACGCCTTTCCAAAACGGCCGAAAACGAAATGATGAACATCGTTTCCATCCTGCTTTCTTTGGGTGTCGGTTCGCAAATGACGCCTGAAAAAATTATGAACTTAAAATCGTTGGGTATTATTATCTTAGGTTTGCTTGCCTTTACGATTGCAACGGCCGGCGGTTTGCTTATGGCAAAGTTTATGAACCTTTTCTTAAAGGAAAAAATCAATCCGCTTATCGGTTCTGCAGGCGTTTCCGCCGTTCCCATGGCCGCCCGCGTTGCAAATAAGGTCGGTATGGAATACGATCCGTCGAACTTTTTACTTATGCACGCAATGGGACCGAACGTTTCAGGCGTTATCGGAACCGCTATTGCGGCGGGCGTTTTTATCGCAACCTACGGAGGATAAACGTTGAAAAGGAATTTTTCGGCTATTGCAGCTTTTTTTTGTACGTTTTGTCTTTGCGCCGTCTTTACGGGGGGTCTTGCAAGCTGTACGCTCACAAAGCATATTGCCTTGGACAGCCTCTCCGATTCCCTTGCCGGATCGGATAAAAAAGGCAGGGCGGCAAAAATAAAACAGCCGGAAAATTCTTTAATGCCGGTTTTAACGGGGGAAGCAGATTCCGTTCTTATGGGAGATTTTTTCCCCACCGTGTTAAAATTGTATGAAATTATAACGGCGCAAAATCCCCGTCATCAGGGATTGAGCGTTATGACCGGTTCGTTATACATTATGTATGCGAACGCCTTTGTGCAAATGCCTGCCGAAATGCTTGATGCATCTGCATATGCATTACAGGCCGAAGAACAAAAACGTGCAAAACTGCACTATCTTCGCGGTTCGTCTTATGCCCTTCGTGCCCTCGATATGCGTTATCCGGGACTGGCTGCAGCCCTGGAAAGCGGAAATTTTGAAGACACCGTGCGTTTTGTTGGACGCTTAAAAAAACAGGATGTTCCGGCTGCATATTGGACGGGAGCCGGCAGGCTCGGTGCATTTTCCGCAGACCCCTTGGATACGGAGCGTTTAAAAACGCTCCCCTGTACGGTTGCCCTTTTGGAAAAAGCGGCCGAACTGGATCCCGATTATAACGGAGGAGCCGTGTGGGATGCGCTTACGGCCTTTTACGCCCTTGCACCTGCGGAATTCGGCGGCAATATCGAACGTGCTCACTTTACAAGCGCCGAATCTTTTCGCGCATCCGGGGGGAAAAATCCTTCCCCTTATATTACGTACGCAACATCCTTTTGCGTTCCGAATCAAGACGTACAGGGATTTAAAGAAAATCTTAAAAAAGCGCTTGCCTTTGACATCGAATCGGATCCCGCAAACAGGCTTGCGCTGGTTATCGCACAAAAAAAAGCCGCATGGCTTTTGGACCGCGGCGACGACTTTTTTATTGAATGGGAGTAGTGCGGGATAAGGATTATATATGAGAACAAAACAATTTACCCTTTTTTTTATTTTCGGTTTTGTTTTATCGGTTTTAAGTGCCCAACCGATTACCGTAAAAATAGCTTCGGTTGCTCCGCCGCGTTCTCCCTGGGACATAGAACAAAAAGCTTTAGCACAGGAATGGTCGCGTCTTACAAACGGCCGAGTCGAGCTTAAATTTTACAATGCCGGTTCTTTAGGCGGTGAAGGCGGCGTTATAAAAAAAATGAAAGCCCTTCGCCCCGGTCAAAAAAGTCCTATCGACGGCGCGATTTTTACAAATATAGGCGTGTATGAATTGGCCCCCGATTCTCATGCGCTAACGCTTACCGTACCTTTTTTATTCAGAAACCAGGACGAAGTATCCTATGCGCTTGAAGTTTTAAATCCTGATATTGAAAAAGCCGTAAATGATGCGGGATTTGAGCTTTTGGGATGGTTCAATGTCGGCTGGGCAAACTTTTTTACAAAAACCGAAATACATACCCCTGCCGAACTGAAAAAAGCGAAAATGGGCTTTTCGGGCATTGCTTCTCCGGGTTTGATGGCCGCTTTTAAATCCGCCGGCTTTACGATGGAAGATATACCGGGCGAAAAAATGCTTCAAAGTATAAAAAGTGCCAACGGTATTAAGGTTGCCTATTGTATTCCGATGTATGCGTATGCAACAACCTATTATACGGGCTTAACCTATGCAATTGACGTACCTCTTAACCCCATTATGTCGGCCTTTCTTATTGCTTCCGATACATGGAAGTCCATTCCTAAAGAATACCATACTGTTTTAAAAGAAGCTGTTCGTAAGGCGGAAGGTAAATTCATCTCAGTTCAACAGCAGTCTGACCGGGAGTACCTTGAAAAAATGCGGGCGGAGGGCAGTACTTTGGTAAAGCTTACACCCGCCGAATTGCGCGAATGGGAACGGTCTTTTAAAGTCGATGCCGAAAAAATGGCAAATGTTCCCAATTCGGTTATCAACGGCCCCTTTTATAAAAAACTGAGCGAGCTTTTAGAGCAGTACAGGAACGGCAATGGCAGGTAAAGCGGCTGCTTTTTTTGAAAAAATTGAAAACCTTCTCTGTGTTTTTTTTGTTTTTTTGCTTTCGACCCTGCCTTTTATTCAGCTTATAGCCGAACGTATATTTCATGTTCCTCTTTTGCACATCGATACCGCAATGGTCAATATTGTGTTTTTATTTGCCTGTTTTACGGCGATTATTACATGGCGCAGCCATAAGCATATTTGCATTGCCGCAATCGATGAATTTGCACCGTCTCCGATAAAAAAAGCGGCGGATATTTTAAAATCCGTTATTATACCGCTGGTTCTTACCGCACTGTTTTTTTCGGCTTTTTCCGAATTTTTTGCCGTGTTCTCCCCCGATGATACGGTATGGGGAATTCCGCTTCGTTATGTTTTTGCCTTGCTGCCGCTTTCATATGCGGTTATGCTGTTTATAAGCGTTGTAAAAAAGAAAAATTTTTTATTTTCCCTTATCGGATTTGTACTGGGCTGCGCCGTTTCCGCAGGCCCGCTGAGCGGGGTTTTATATTATTTATTCGGCATGGAAGCTCCCGCCGCCCTTTCCGCTTTGGATACCTTTTGGCTTGCCTTTTCAGCCGATTTTTTTCCGGCATTGGTTATTCTCATCATTGTGTTTGCTTTTTTAGGCGTACCGCTTTTTGTCGTTATCAGCGCGGTTTCATATGTGGCTTTTTCACAGGGCGGCGGCTATGTGGAAATGCTTTCGCTTGAAGCATATGGAATTCTAACCGACAAAAGCATAGCGGCCATTCCCTTATTTACTATGGCCGGTTATATTTTGTCAAAGGGTAGTGCCGGCAACCGTTTGATAGAGGTGTTTAAGGCTTGTTTCGGATGGTTTAAGGGCGGATTTATTGTTGCGGCGGTTGTCGTGACGACTTTTTTTACTACTTTTACAGGTGTTTCCGGAGTTACAATCCTTGCCCTCGGCTCTTTGTTAACCATAGTTCTCGGAGGTTCGGGCTATTCCAAGCAAAAATCCGAATCCCTGATAACGGCGTCGGGCGCATTGGGCCTGTTATTCCCTCCGAGTCTTGCTATCATTATGTACGGTACGACGAATTATTTTTCCGTCGATGTGTTTGAATTGTTTCGCGGTGCCGTCATTCCGGGCTGCATTTTAGCCGTTTCGATGATTGCCCTCGGTATTTTTTTCGACAAGGACACACAGCGTATTCCTTTTTCGCCTATAAGCGCCCTCAAAGCTTTAAAACACGCCGCTTTCGAATTGTTGCTTCCGATCTTTATTATTGCCGGTTATTTCAGCGGCTTTTTTTCGTTGTTTCAAGCGGCTTCTTTTGCTTTGCTATACACCTTTTGTGTGGGCGTTTGGATCCGAAAGGATTATTCGGTTAAACAAGCATTGGGTATTATTATCGAGTCGCTGCCCGTTACGGGAGGCGTATTGGCAATTTTCGGTGCGGCACGCGGTCTTTCGTACTATTTGCTCGATGCAAATATTCCCGCCTTGTTGTCCGACTTTGTTCTCACCTTTGTAAGTTCAAAGTATTTGTTTTTATTATTGCTTAATTGTGTGCTTATTATAGTCGGATGCCTTATGGACGTTTATTCGGCCATATTGATTGTTTCTCCGCTTATCATTCCCCTTGCCGAATCTTTCGGTATTCATCCCGTTCATACCGGTATTATCTTTCTTATGAATATGCAGCTCGGTTTTTTAACGCCGCCTGTGGGAATGGACTTGTTTATCGCTTCTTATGCCTTTGATACGCCCATGATTAAAGTAATAAAAGGAATTTTACCCTTTTTACTGGTACAATTTATTGTACTCATGCTTGTTACTTATATTCCTTTTTTTACAACGGCCCTGCTTTAATCCGAATGAAGTTTTTTTTTCGCGCTTGTTTTTTTTATCATGTCCGTATTCCCCTTTTCATTGCGAGCCTGTGTTTGCCGGTGCTTTTTTATACGACAGGCTGTTTTGCCCGAAAACAAAATGATTTATATAATAATACCGCCGTTTTGCAGACGAATCCTCAAGATCCGGTACATGAAACCGACGCCTTTGTGCAAAAAAAAGAAGCCCTTGCCGATTATATCCGTTCGATGACGCTTGAAGAAAAAATATGTCAGCTTTTTCTTGTATCCGTTGACGGAACCGAAGCGGGTACTTCCGCAATTTTGTATGACATACCGCCGGGCGGCTATATTTTATTCAGCCGCAACTTTACGGGAAGCGCCGAACAAATTATCGACCTTACCGGAAGCGTGCAGCAATTTTATGCATCGTTAAAAGAAAAAAACAAATACAACATTCCTCCCTTTTTTTCCATAGATCACGAAGGCGGCGAAGTAAATCGGTTGCGCGGTATTGCAAGTCCGCTTCCGTCCGCCCGATCGGTTGCACGTTTTTTAAAGCCCGAAGAAGCCGAAGAACTCTACACGTATGCGGCCGAGCAAATTGCGGCGCTTGGCATTCACGTTAATTTTGCACCCCTGGCCGAAACCGCAGGCGCGCACAATAAGGATTTTTTAAGTTTACGCAGTTTCGGAACCGGCGAGCAAGTACACATGTACGGCAAAGCTTTTTTGCGCGCATTTACACAAAGCGGCGTCTTTTGCGTTCTAAAACATTTTCCCGGCAATACAAATACCGACCCTCACAGACAACTTCCGATACTGGAGGGATCAAAAGAAAAAATCGATGAACGGTATATCGCTTCTTTTATTCCGCTTATCGAATTTTTAAACGGCTGTACTGAAAACCGATATGCCGATTTTTTTTCTGCGGATACAGATTTTTTCCTTCCGGGCGGAGTACTTATGAGCCATGCAGCGGTTTCCGCTTATGACGATAAAAATCCGGCATGTTTTTCTTTTACCGTAGTAAACACGCTTTTAAAAGAAAAATTAGGTTTTAACGGTTTGGTTTTTTCCGACGATTTATACATGGGCGCTTTGGATTCCAAAGATTTTTTACTTGCCGATGCCGTTGAAAAAGCCTTGCGTTCGGGCATACATATGTGTATGATTTCCCGATCCGTTTATCGGAACTTTATACCCGTTTTAGCGGAAAAAATCGAAAACGATTCGGAACTTAAAAAACTGACGGACACCGCAGTGCAAAAAGTTTTAGAGGCAAAGATTTTTATGGCTCTTATGCGTTTTGAATCGGATTATCAAAACCGCATTTTCTTAACGGCTTCTTCCGTATCCGATATATATAATCCGCCGCTCCAGCTGTCCCGTTTTAAAGCTGCAAAGCAAAAAGGAGATAATTTGTATTATGCACACTGGAAATAAAGCTGCCGCCGTTGAAACGGCAGGGGAGTATAGCGCAAAACGGATTTTGTATATGGATTCTCATCTTGCCGTATTTAATAAAGCATGCGGCGACATTTGTGAAGCTTGCCCCGATAGTAAGGAAGACAAAGCCGCATATCTGCCCTTTATATTTACCGAATGTTTTAAACTGCACTGCAAAGGCAGCTGCGAAGTACCCGATTTTATTCATTGCTTTAACCGACTTGACAGACCCGTATCGGGCGCCGTTCTTTTGGTTTTCGACAAAACGCTGACGGCTGTTTTACAAAGGCAATTTACCGCACGTCAAAAAAATATCGGCAGTATTAAAAAACTTTATAAGGCCGTTCTTGAAGGGTGTATTCCCGTATCGAACGATTTTACTTTGCTTGAACACTACCTCAGGTTTGACGCAAAAAAGCAAAAAGCCTTTGTGTGCGATAAAACGGCCCGAAAAGCAAAGCTTGCCCGCCTTTTATGGCGGCCGGTTCGTTGCACCGAGCGTTATACCTATGCCGAAATCGAACTTTTAACCGGACGTACCCATCAAATACGTTGTCAGCTTGCTCACGAAGGTTTTTACATTAAAGGCGATGTAAAATACGGCGCCCGCCGTTCGGATCCGCTCGGCGGCATACGGCTTCATGCCGCCGAGCTTCGGTTTGAACATCCGGTAACGGGTGCTTTAATGGATATCCGTGCGCCGCTGCTGCATACCGACACTTTGTGGCAAGCTTGTGAAGATAATAAGATTGTCTGAAATTGCGCAGCGCTTAGTAAAGCCGAATTATACCGTTTGTGTATTTACCGCATATCGGTTTCGGTTATCGTAAAAAAAGGATTTTTATGGGAAAACAATCTGCACAGTCTTCTAAAAATCGGATTGCTAAAGGCGGCGAAGGTTTTAATGACTTTTATTCACATGTGTATAAAGAGCGCTGGCCGCATTTACGTGCGGCATTGCTTGAACCTTCCCGATATCTGCCGCTTGCACCGAAAAACGGAACCGACGCTAAAGATTATTTTTTAGACGCGGCAAGTGTTTTAGCGGCTTTTGTGTTACCGATAGAGGGCTGCAAAAACATTTTGGATTTATGTGCCGCTCCGGGCGGAAAAAGTCTTGTGCTTGCACAGCGTATGGAAGATTTTGCAAAAAATACGGCTGCACAAAACAAAGAATTCGGTGTATTGCCCGATGTTTTTGTATGCAATGAGCTTTCCGGCACGCGCAGAGCACGGCTTGCTTCGGTTTTGGATACATACACCGATTCTTTAATACGTTCTCGTATTAAAACAACCGGTTACGACGGCGCCCGCTGGTGCCTCTTCGAACAGGAAATTTTCGATGCCGTTTTGCTTGATGCGCCCTGTTCTTCGGAGCGGCACGTTTTGCAGAATCAAAAATATTTGAACCAATGGTCGGCTTCCCGTATAAAACACTTAGCGCAACGGCAATGGGCTTTGTTGTCCTCCGCTTTTAGGCTTTTAAAAAACGGAGGTTACCTTCTTTACGTAACCTGCGCCCTTGCGCCTCAGGAAAATGACGGAACTATTGAAAAATTGCTGAAGAAATTTGGAAACGCCGTTCTTGCTCCGATTCATATGCCGGTTTCGCCTTATTCTCTTCCCGGTTATGAGCACACCGAATACGGCTATTGTATTTTACCGGATGTACAAGGCGGCGCAGGTCCTCTTTATTTTGCATTGATACAAAAAACGCCTAAAGTAAAAGCCCGTTAAAAATCCGTTTTACGCTGGACAATATAGAAGTTTTGCGCTATAGTGTTTTGTACACTAGAAGCGGTTTCCGCATGGTATTTTTTTATATTTGGATTTGGTGATTATGTCCTATTCGCAAAAGTTGTCGGAACAAAAATTAAAACAAAGCATCGAATCGGCGCGTCTCTTAAATGAAATTCAAGATATGGATATTTTACTGGAAAAACTTCTTTTCGAAGTCCGCCGCATTACCAATGCCGATGCCGGTTCCATCTATATTCATGAAAAAAACATGCTTACAATAAAATGCGCCCAAAACGAAACACTGGAAAAGCAGCTTGAATCCGGCCAAAAAGTTCCGTTCGCTTCCTTTACATTTCAAGTAAACGAGGGTTCCATTTCAGGATACAGTGTTTTAACGGGTACGACACTTAATATTCCGGACGTATACCGTATTCCCGACGATAAACCCTATAAATTCAATAAACAACCGGATTTACTTACCGGCTACCGCAGTAAATCGGTATTGACGGTACCCCTTATTACCCGGACAAAAGAAAATTTAGGTGTTTTACAGATAATAAACAGACGCAGCGAGGGCAGTGTTATTATCCCTTTTAATGAAGAAGATGTAATGTTTGTGCAGCACTTTGCAACTGCTGCCGTTCAAGCTTTGGAATGGGCAAAATTAACCCGTGCAATGGTTATGCGCATGATCAGCATGGCAGGTTTACGCGATCCGAAGGAAACCGGTCCCCATGTAAACCGGGTATCGAGTTATGCGGTTGAAATTTATGACCGCTGGGCATTTCACCGTAAAATTCCTTCGGAAGAAGCCCATAAATTCAGGGATAAATTAAAAATTGCGGCAATGCTCCATGATGTGGGAAAGGTAGGAATATCCGACAGTATTTTAAAACTGCCGCGTATTTTTACACCGGAAGAATACAATATGATAAAAGCGCATACGGTTATCGGAGCTATGTTTTTTTCTTCGATTGAATCGCCCTTGGATGCAATGGCCTTTGATGTTTCTTTACATCACCATGAGCGCTGGGACGGTACCGGCTATCCGGGGCACATCGATATGTCGAAGGTGACGCTTGAGAATATAGGTTCTTTTATAGGGCGCTCTCCGATGGCCGGTGAAGAAATCCCTTTGGCGGCACGCATTGTAGCTTTGGCGGATGTCTTTGATGCGCTTTCGTCAAAGCGTGTATATAAAGAAGCTTGGGATGACGAACATGTGCTTGAAGAAATATCTTCGCAGGCGGGAAAACAGTTTGACCCGGAAATTGTAAAAGCTTTTTTGGAAATTCAGCCTATTATTCGTTCGATAAAGGCTGCGTGGCCTGAAACCTAAGCTCTTTTATTTTTTTTTGCAGTTCTTTGTCAAAACTGTTGGCAAATAAATTCAATTCTTTTTTACCGAAACTGCTTGTTTTTTCTCCTGCCAAACCGTTTTCATAGAGTTCCAAATTAAAATTGCGCAGCGAAAGGCGTTCCCCGATGTTTTCTCGGGTATATACCGTTCCGCGGTCATTCAGTACCCTTATACCCTTATCGATGAGCCGAGAGGCGAGGGGAATGTCTCTCGTTACGGCTATATCGGCCGGACTGCAATGTTCGACGATATAATTATCCGCCGCATCGGGAGTCGTTTCCGATACGGTCATCCGTATAAACGAACAGCGGGTATTTAGGGGAATGGGACGGTTCGCAGTAAAAACCGTAGGAATTTTAAGTCTTTGGGCAAAGCGTATAATCATATCCCGTACACCGATCGGACAGGAATCCGCATCGACCCAAACAGTAAAAGCTTGCATTATTGTAAAATCCTGTCAATATTTTCTATCAGCTTTAAAGTAATTCTTTCTGCTTCGGCCGATTCCGTATCGTCAACCGTGCTTTGCTGTATTGCATTTTTTTTATTGTGATATTTTGTGCGATGCAATTCGTCGCAAAGACTGATACCTGCCATAATAGCTATTTTTAAATTATCTTTTAATCCCGATGCATTTTCGATGTGGGAAGTAAGCGTTTTATAACGGGCTAATAAGTTTTCAAGATATCGGTCGTCTTCCTTTGCCTGGATGCTGAATGAAGTTCCCAATATATTGATATTTAAAGTTCCCATCAGAATATATCCAATTGCTCACCTACAGGTTTTAGCGGCGGTTTTTCCGCTTCGTACTGATCCGATATTTCCGTTTGTTTTGCCGCGCCGGTATCGGAAGGTATTGCGGCATCTTCGGGGGTATTTGCGGTTTTTATATTTGAAGTCGGACTGGGTTCTTTGTCCAATACGAGCTGAACCGCATCTTCCATATCATTGAGGCGGTTCAGCACGCTTAAAATTCCCTGCTCGATTTTCGCTCCGTCTTGTTCAAAATGCTCGTATTTTGCGGTAATTTTTTGCAGCTGCATTTTCAAATCGGCATTTTGATTTTCAAGATCCGATTTTTCGTTTTGCAACTGTGAAACCAGCTGCAAAACGCTTTCTACTTTTTGTTCCAGGAGCTGAATTTGATTCAGGGATATCATGTATTATACTCCGGCAGCTTTTTTTGCGGTTGCGACAACGGCTTTAAAGGCTTCCGGATCTTCAATTGCCATATTGGATAAAGCTTTACGGTTGATAATTACGTTTGCTTTTGTCAAACCTTCAATAAAGCGCGAATAAGTCATTCCCTCGCTTCTGACGGCAGCATTAAGTCTGCTTATCCACAAAGAACGCATAGTGCCTTTTTTATCTCTTCGTCCTACATAGGAATCGGCTAATGCTTGGGTTACGGCATCCTTTGCCGCCTTAAAGTTTGTACTTCGGCGTCCGCGGAAACCTTTTGCAAGTTTCAAAATCTTTTTGCGGCGGTTAAGCCTTTTTGAACCGTCTATTGCTCTTGACATTGTATTTCTCCTATAAAAAAATTACATCAAGATTCGATAGTGACAATCACGTCATGTATCGTATGTCTTGATTTTTCAGCCGTAGGGTAAAAGCTGCTTTCGGACCTTTGCCGAGTCGGCACTGCTTAAAATACCCGAACTGCGGAGCTGCCGCTTCCGCTTTTGCGCCTTTTTTGTCAAAATATGGCGAAGGTTCATTTTTTTGTACTTTACTTTGCCGCTTCCGGTAAAAGACATACGCTTTGCTGCGCTGCGTTTTGATTTCATCTTTGGCATACTGTTCTACCTCGTTATTTTTTGGCTTTCGGATTCAAGGTCATGGACATAAAGCGGCCTTCCATAGCCGGCTGTTTTTCCACTGCATAATCGTCAAGCCGTTTAAGGACTTCCTGTAAAACAACAAGACCCAATTCCGTATGGGCAAGTTCGCGTCCTTTAAAACGGACGGTTACCTTTACCTTGTTTCCTTCATTCAGGAACTCTTGTATATGCTTCGACTTAAAGTCCAAATCGCCCGAGCCGATTTTCGGCTGCATACGGATTTCTTTCATTTTCAGCAGTTTTTGTTTTTTCTTGGAATCACGGAGCTTTTTTTCCATTTCAAAACGATACTTGCCGTAATCCAGTATTTTACATACCGGCGGGTTTGCCGTAGGAGCAACTTCAACCAAGTCAAGATTTTGCTCTTTCGCCATTTCGAGTGCTTGAATAGTGGGAACGATACCCTGCTGTCCGCCCTCGCTGTCTATAAGCCGTACTTCACGTACACGGATTTGTGTGTTAATCCGCAACCCTTTTTCTTTTATTTCCGCCAACGATCCTCCTTCCCGTTTTTTTTACACTCCCCGAATCGAGTTCCAAAAAACAGGATAGTCTAAAGCATAAGCTTTATTATATCACAAAATAAACTTTATTGTCCAGTAGTGCCGTGTTTACATTTGTAGAATTTGTATTGATGTATACCGCATTTTACAGTTCTTTTTTATCGTGGATAACCGCATTGATTCCTTCGCGTGCTTTGTCTAAATGAAAAATCATGGCTTTTTGAGCTTTGTCCTTGTTGCGCTCGCGGATTGCCTGTAAAATCGCATAATGCTCGGTAATTGTATTGTCCGAATTTTTTTTTGCCGAAATGGACATCATGCGGTATTGTTTTAATTCCTTTAACAGCAATTCGCTGATTTGTTTAAGCAATTTATTATGCGTCATTTCCAAAATTTGAGTATGGAATTGCTCGTCGAGGGATACAAGCCGGGGAATAGCCTGTTCTTTATTTGCTTCAACAAATTGCACGTGTATGTACGAAAGTTGCTGTATTTCTTTGTCCGTACCTTTTTCGGCTGCAAGAGAAGCGGCGAGGGGGTCTATTGCAAACCGTACTTCCATATATTCTTCAAGATTCGGTGCGCTCGAAATAAACCATTGCCGTATTGCTTCGTGGTTGTCATCGGGAGAACCGCTGCGTACAAAGGCACCTTTTCCGGGTTTTAATTCTACATACCCCTGTGCTTGAAGTTGATAGAGTGCTTCCCGTACCGAAGAGCGGCTTACATTCATCATTTTGCACAGCGAAAGTTCCGCAGGCAGTTTTTCACCGACGGGAAATTGCCCTTCTTTGACGGCTTCTTTGATGGCGTCTACTATTTGCGAGGTAACCGGAATACGTGTTATCGTTTTCATGTTGTCCGACATCAGACTATAACACAATCGGTTCTTTGTCAATTATTAGCTCATTGTTTAATCGTTTACGTTTTTTCTTGACATTTTTTTAAACTGTGCTAGAATATTGTTGTAAGACTGTCAGACAAAAAGTGTTCGGTTATGTTTTAGCTTATATTATTTTAGGTTATATGATAGAGGAGTAAAAAAAATGAAAGATCCCTTGTTTGATGTTTCCGAAAAAATAGTGGTTGTTACCGGGGGGCTCGGTCAAATCGGTGCGGAATTCGTAAAGGAATTTCACCGGCGCGGTTCGAAAGTTGCGGTTGTTGCCCGAACGGTAAGCCAAGAGCGTATTAAAAAAGTACTCGGTGCGGAACTTGCCGAAAGCGATTCTATTACGGCATATGCGGCGGATATTCAAAATAAAAGCGAAATAAATGCATTTCTTGATAAACTCGAAGCAAAGTGGGGAACCCCCGATGTGCTTATAAACAACGCGGGAATCGATACACAGCCCAGTGCGCCGCCTGAAGTATCGGGGCCTTTTGAAGATTTTCCCGAAGAAATTTTCCGTGAAGTTGTAAATGTAAATCTCATAGGTACCTTTCTTATGACGCAGGCTGTCGGTAAACGTATGGTACGTGCCAAAAAAGGCGGTTCGATTATAAATATCGGTTCGATTTACGGCATGGTAAGTCCCGTTCAGGATATTTATGCGTATAAAAAAGAAAAAACCGGTATCGCCTTTATTAAACCCGTTGCCTACTCGGCTGCAAAAAGCGGTATTTATAATCTTACACGTTATTGTGCCACATATTGGGGAAAACAGGGAATTAGAGTAAATACATTCACCCCTTCAGGCGTGTATCGCGACACTCAAGATAAAGAATTTCAAAAAAATTATTGTAACCGTATGCCGATAGGCCGAATGGCGCAGGCGGATGAATATAACGGTGCCCTTATTTTTCTTGCCTCGGATGCCTCAAAATATATGACGGGGGCAAACCTCGTGATGGATGGGGGCTGGACGGCATGGTAAAAACGGAATTCCTTCGCTCAGGCTTATATTCCGCTCTTATCACACCTTACGATAAAAGCGGTGAACTCGATACCGCTATGCTTTGTAAAATAATAAAACATCAGCTCGATAAGGGGGTGGAAGGCTTTTATTGCTGCGGTTCTTCCGGAGAAGGGCTTTTGCTTTCAAATGATGAGCGTAAAAAAATTGCGGAAATTGTGTTATCGGAGGTAAGCGGTCAAGTTCCCGTTGTCGCTCATATAGGGGCTTTGAGTACCCGAAACGCGGTAGATTTGGCACAGCATGCGGAAAAAGCGGGCGTATGTGCGGTATCCGCCATTCCGCCCATTTACTATCATTATTCACAGGATGAAATCAATCGGTATTATATCGATATTCTTAAAGCAATCGGTATTGATCTTATTGTCTATAACATTCCGCAGTTTACCGGTATTTCGTTTACTGCGGAAAATCCTTTGCTTAAAAACGGACGAATTTCGGGTATAAAGCATACCTCAATGAATCTCTATGATTTGGAGCGCATAGGTAAAGCCTATCCGGAAAAAACGCTGATAAACGGATTTGATGAAATCTATGTAAGCGCACTTGCCGCCGGAGCAACGGCGACAATAGGAACGATGGCGAATGTATGTCCGAAACTGCATTTAAAGATTCGCCGGGCATTTTTAGCGGGTAAAAACGAAGAAGCATATGCTCTACAGCGCAGACTGAACGATGTAATACAGGTTTTTGTAAATGCTTCCGTGTTTCCCGCAACAAAATACGCGCTTTTTTTGCAGGGATTCGATGTAGGACAATGCCGTAAACCCTTTGCCGCGCTGACTGTAAAACAAAAGCAACATATAAGTTCGGCAATGGATGCTATTGCGGATATATTATAATTTATGGAGGTAATATATGAAAAAAACGGTTATAGCGCTTTTAGCTGCTGTAAGTATCGGGGTTGTACTGTTTGCAAACGGAGCAAAAGAGTCTACGGGCGAAAAAAAGGTTAAGCTAGTTGTGTATTCTCCGGGAAATGCTACATCGGTACCGACAAAAACAATTGTAAAATATGCGGAATTGGTGAACAAAGCGTCGGACGGCAGCATTGTTTTGGAAGTCCATTCCAGCGGCGAGTTGGGAAACGACGCGGAAGCTTTACAATCGACTCGTTTGGGAACAATCGATATTATTTTTGCCGGTACGTCGGGTTTTACCAGCTTTTACGATAAAGCAAAAATTTTGGATCTTCCGTTTTTGTTTACCGGTGCCGAAGATGCATATAAAAAAGTTAACGGAAAAATCGGCGAACAAATCTTTGCCGATCTTCCTTCCGTAGGTTTGGTATATCTTGCCGAAGGCGATAACGGTATGCGTCACATAGCGACGACAAAAAAACCTGTGCACACGGTTGAAGACGTTAAAGGTTTGAAAATTCGCGTTCCCACAAGCAAAATGTATCTTGACGTATGGTCGGCACTCGGTTCCACTCCTGTTGCACTTGCTTTAAATGAATTGGCCATAGCGCTTTCAAACGGTACTGCCGAAGCACAAGATAACGCAACATATCACCTTGTCGCCAATGCCACATATGACGATATTAAACACTACAGCTTTATCAACTATATGTGGATGGGCTGTACTATGGCAGTCAATCAAAAAAAATGGAAATCTTTAACTGCGGACCAGCAAAAAATATTAAAAGAACAAGCGGTGATTGCGGCAAAATATTCGTTTGATACTATTGCCGAGGATAATGTTACTGCAACGGAAACGCTGAAAAAAGCCGGCGTTGTTTTTAATACGAATCCCGATATTCAAAGCTTTAAGAATAAATTGGGCGGTAAAGATTATTATAAACGGTATGCTAATGAAAGCTGGTATAATCAATCGATTATCGACCAGTTGGTAAAGTAATTGTGTAACGAGGGTGTTGTCTAAAAAGTCGGTTTTTTAGACAGCACCCTATTTTTTATTTACGATTCGGTACGGTATACATGAAAATATATAAAAAAATTTTAGATGCATTTGTGAAATGTGCATCCGTTTTGCTGGTTTTAACGGTTTGCGGTATTGTTATGATTATGCTCAATGAGCTTATAATCAGAAATGTTTTTAATAAGTCTTTTCGCGGTATGACGGAATTGGCCGGTCTTTTGTTTTTGTGGATGGCATTTTTGGGAATTACGGTTTTATATGATAAAGACGCGCTTATATCTTTGGATATAGTTTACAGCCGCACGACAGGCTTTTTACAAAATCTCTTTTGGTATATACGGCACATTGTTGTTTTGGCCTTGGGTTTTGTTATGATTATCGCTTTTTGCGGATTGTATCCTTTTGTTATAACCGAATTTTATTCTTCTATGCCCGGTTTTTCCAAAATGTGGCAATTTTTACCGCTTGCGGTAAGCGGAGCGTTTTTTGTATTAAAAGCTCTATATAATATACTCGAAAGACAATGTAAGGCAAAGGCGGCGGCAAAATGATAATCTTTTTTATAGTATTTGTACTTTTTTTATTAATCGGTATTCCTATAAGTATTTCCATTGGTGCCAGTGCCGTTATCGGTTGTTTATGGCTCGGATACCCCTTATTGGTTATAGGGCAAAAAATGGTATTCGGTATAGATTCCTTTTTGCTTATCGCCATACCCTTGTTTATATTGGCGGGGAATTTAATGAATGCGGGAAAGCTTACCGAACGGATTTTTAATTTTGCAAATGCTCTTGTAGGATGGATTCCGGGCGGATTGGCTCACGCCAATATCGTAGCAAGCTTGATTTTTGCCGGTATGTCGGGCAGTGCCGCCGCCGATGCGGGCGGTTTAGGTACCATCGAAATGGAAGCAATGACATCGAAGGGCTATGACAAGGATTTTTCGGCAGCTGTAACTTCCGCTTCCTCGGTAGTAGGACCTATTTTCCCGCCGTCCATACCGCTGATAATTTACGGCTCCATAGCAAGTGTCAGTGTTTCAAAACTTTTTGTCGGCGGTGTCGTTCCGGCTCTTTTGATGGTTGTATCGATGATGCTGTTAACCTTTATAATAGCATTGAAAAAAGGATATCCGAGAGAACGCTTCAACTTAAAGAAACTCGGCATTGAGTTTTTAAATTCCGTATTGTCTATTGTAACACCTTTGATTATTTTAAGCGGTTTTGCGGCAGGCTGGTTTACTCCCACGGAAGCTTCCTGTGTCGCCGTTATATACGCATTGGTAATAGCCGGCCTTGTATATCGCACGCTCGATTTTAAAGCATTTATTAAATGCGTTTTGGACAGTGCAATAACTTCTGCAAACACGTTGCTTATAATAGGAACATCAACTTTGTTTACCTATGTTATGGTAAAAGAGGGTATTTCCGGACAACTTGCCGATTTTATTCTCGGCATCAATTCGAATCCCCGCATTGTCGTTTTTACGATAAATATTGTTTTACTGATATTGGGAATGTTTATGGAACCGGGTGCAATTCTTACACTTATGCTTCCCGTACTTTTGCCGATTGCTCAAAGGCTGCAATTCGATTTGGTATATTTCGGCGTCATCGTTGTTCTTAATTTAATGATAGGGCAGGTAACGCCTCCGTTCGGCGTATGCTTGTTTATAACAAGCGATATTGCAAAAATACGGTTGGAAAGATTGTATAAAGCGATTGTTCCCTTTCTTATTCCGCTTGTTTTTGTCCTTTTTCTTTGTATTTATTGTGAGCCCTTGATTACATGGCTGCCGAATCTCATATTGGGTGAATAACCGGTTAAGGATATATATTACAGTACCGCAGTTTTTTCGGCTGCGGTGCCGGTATTCACGCCCTTGCATTTTCCTTTTTTTCGGGTATAATCTGTTCTTATGAAATTGTTTATGATTTTAGCGCTCCCCTTAAGCTTGGTATATACCCTGACAAAAAGCGACGAGGCTGCCGCTCCCTATGCATCGGTTTTAACGGGTTTGGTACTGGGTGCTCTTTACTCATTTGTCGAATGTATGTTTACTTCTTCCTATTACCTTATACGTTATGCATTTTTCCCGAATTACGCATTTTATCTTTTTTTTGAAGTTGTGCTGCCTTGTTTGTTTTGTACCGCTTTTTATCTGATTTTTACTAAAAAGCATGACAAAATTTTGCTTTCCCTTTATTTTGTGTTCGCCGGCTTTTATGCGGTGTATATGCCTGCGCGTGTTATTCACCGTAACGAGGTGTTCGACTGGTATCTATTGTTTGTAAAACCCCTCATATATACCGCTATGGTTATAGGTATTAAAAATACCGCCCTCCTTTTACACAAGACTGCCGAAGACTTTGCTTTTTGCACTCCGTCCGCCATTTCCGCAAAGGATAGGGTAAAGCCCTTTATTTTTCCCGTATCCGTTACCCTCTGTGTTCTTATTATTCCGCCCGCCGTAGATGTTATGCACCTTTTAAATCTTCCGATTTGGACGATATTGCCTGCCGCCCTTGTATACTGCACCTTTGCGGTATTCGCAAAAAAGATTTTAAGGCGCAGCTGAAAAAGCTTCGAATTCATCATAATGCAACCGCCGGTTGACAAAATGAAAAGCCGGCTTGCTTGTCCGCATCTTTTATACCGTGTATAATTTTTATATATGGAGGGTGCATATAGATGAATTTGGCACAAAAAATATTCGATTTACGAAAAAAAACGGGCTTATCTCAAGAACAATTGGCCGATACAATCGGAGTTTCCCGGCAGTCGGTGTCCAAGTGGGAATCGGGTGAATCGCTGCCGGAACTTGAACGCTTAATCGAATTGAGTAAAACCTTTAAAGTAAGTATCGATTATCTTGTAGAGGATACGGAAAACGGGGACTCTGAAAACAAAACCGCACAAAATCAAAACGTTTTGCACATATCGGATAATAAAAAAACGGCTGCCGCCGCTGACTGCAAATCCGGCTTTGTGCCGCCGGTAAAAAAAAGCGGATTTGTATCATTTCTTTTGTATTTTTTTGTTACAGCTGCAATTTATATGGCCGTATTCGCCTTTGCCGTCATTGTTCGAAAAATGCATATGCTGCCGTTTTTTGCAATGATTGCAACCGCCGTTTCGATTATTGTTGTTATTGCTTTACATAAGCATAAAAAGTAAACAGGCCTATATAGATGTATCTACGATTATTAAAAGGAACTTTAAAAAAGAAAAAAGCTCAAAGCCTTATACTTATCATTTTGCTGTGTATATCGTCGGTTTTATTTTTAACGAGTATCGAAATATATTATATATCGACGGTTTGCGTAAAGCGCTTTGTCGAAAAAAGCAATATCGCTTCGGTTGTTATGTGGAAAACCCATAAAACGGACGACACTGTAAAATTGAGGCGCTTAGGTGCAAAGTACGATTATATAAAAAGCGTAACCGTTCAAAATGCCTGTTCTTTAGAACCTCAATCGATTCGTTTCGGCGCACAGGGGAAAAAATTGAGCGAATCGGTGTCCGTTTTTTTTACCGAATACAATGCATCCTATAATCTTGTTTGTCCGATTGCCGGCAATCCCGCTGCGGAACCGGAACGGGGAAAAATCGCAATTCCTTTGTACATAGCGGAATTAACCGGTACAAAGGAGGGAGATTTTGTTACGATAAGCGCAGGCGGAGCGGAACACCGTTTTTTTATTCAGTATGTATTTAAAGATGCCTTATTCGGAAGCGAATATATTTCCACAAAAAGAATTTTGGTACATACAGCCGATCTCGATGTTTTACTTAAAAATCCCCGTGCAAAGCATAATACCATTGTTAATTTCTTTTTGGAAAACGACAATTATCTTACCAACCTCTTATCCGATTACTCGGCCGCCGGTTTTTCCCAGTTGTTTTATATCGACAAAATTTTGCTTTATCAAATTTATCGCTCGTCAAACGGAATTATTGCCGTAGTATTTTTATGTGCCTCTCTTTTTGTCGGATTAATGTGCTTTTTTATACAAAAATATTCGGTTATAACGACCCTGCATGACGAATACGAGCAAATCGCTTTAATGAGAGCAACAGGATTTAGCGCTTATGCCGTAAAAAAACTGTATGCGGTAAAATATGCGTTTATCGGCTTTATGGGCTGCCTGTTCGGATATGCCGGAAACCGGTTATTAGCCGCCCTTGCGCTGAGGTATCTCGGCAAAAATATTGTTATATACAATTTTTTAAACATCCTTATGCTTTCTTTTATATTGTCTGCGAGTATATGGCTTGTGTTTATGTGTTTTACCTATATGCAAATGAATAAAATCAAGCATATGACGCCGATTGAAATGAAGCAGCCGAATAAGGGTAAAAAGACAGGGGCTTTTGTTTGCGTAAGGCTGCATACGCAGAATATACATCCCTGTGTCGTTCTTGCCCTGAATACGTTTATTGCCAAGATGAAAAGCCGGGGAAAATATATAATGGCACTTACGCTGGTATTTTCATTTATGTTAATTGCCGTCAATTTAAAAAATACGCTTATAAGCGACGGATTTATATCTTATTCGGGCTTAACCGTTGCGGATATTTATACGGATATTTCCGTACAGGATCATATAAGGGATAATCTTATAAAAAAAGTGAACTCCTATAACGAAATTCTGGCAGAAAATAAAGAGAGGGTTGTACTCGGTATCGATTTTTATAAGGAAGTAAACATAACGGATGCGGCAGGACGCTCTGCGGGAATTACCGCTCTTAAATCAGCCGCTTCTACAAGCACCTTTCGATTTATAAACGGACAACCTCCGTCAAAGCCTAATGAAATTGCTTTAACATCCGTTCTTTTACAGCGCTACAATAAAAAAATCGGCGATACCGTACTGCTCGAAATAGACGGCATATCGGAAAAATATCTTATTACCGCAGTCAATCAAGCATATGCAGGGAGAACTTATATTATTGCCCGACAATTTTGAAGTAAAGGATAAAAGGGTGAGCTATGAGGTGATTGCCTTTGTATCGGACAAAAACCTCGATAAAACTTCATACATTGCTTTTTTGCAAAACCGTTACCCCTTTTTAAGCGGTTTAACGGCACAAGAACGGATACACCGCATGACCGGAGGAATGACCGCTCAAATAGCCGCTGCCCTTGATGTGCTGATTATCACAATGTTCGTACTTGTGTGCGTATTGACGATTTTATTCACCGAACTGATATGTATCGGCGAAGGCTCTTCGTTTGCCTTATTGCGGATAATCGGCTTTGATTGTAAAAGGCTTTTTGCTTATCAAAGCGTATGCACGGCTTTGATTATACTGCCTGCAGCGGCGGCCGCCTCTTGTATATGTGCGGGAACGGGAAGCGCTTTAACGGCATCGCTTTTCACGTTTACCGGCTTGGCCCGCTTTGAACTTATTGTAAGCGGCCTGCATACGTTTATGTATTTTCCGTTTTTGTTTACTTTGACGGTCTTTGCCGTATCGGGTGCAGTATACGGCCTGCACAATAAAATTAATTTAAAAGCACGGGGGAGGCTGTAATGAATACCGTATTAAAAGCTCGAAACCTATATAAAGAGTTTAACAATTCCGCAGTAAAAAGTACCGTATTAAACGGTATTGATTTTGAATTACAACGAGGGGAATTTGTTGCCGTAATGGGACCTTCGGGGGCCGGAAAATCGACATTTTTACACATAATAAGCGGTATGGATAAACCGTCTTGCGGAGATGTATATATTGACGGAAAAAACATTGCCGGATTAACCGACAAACAGCTGTCGGCAATGCGTTTGGAAAAAACAGGTTTTGTGTTTCAAAAAACGGCCCTGCTGGACAGCCTGTGTTTATTCGACAATATAGTTTTACCCGCCTCTATTTTAAAAAAAGAAACACGCGGCGCAATAAACAAGCGTGCAAAAATGCTTATGGAAAAAACGGGGATACATCATCTTGCTTTAAAGCCGGTCGATTGTCTTTCCGGCGGGGAATTGCAGCGCGGATGTATATGCCGCTCGTTGATAAATAATCCGTCCGTTTTATTTGTCGACGAACCGACCGGAGCCCTCAATTCCCGCGCGGCGGAAAAAGTTATGGAAATAATCACAGCCGTTCATAAAAGCGGAACCGGCATTTTACTTGTTACCCACGACGCGGGAATCGCCGCTTATGCGGATAAGGTTGTGTGTTTGGCGGACGGAAGCCTTACGGGTATGTTAAAGCTCGAGGGCGAACTTTCTTTTGCCGAGCGCAAAAAGACCGTTTCACAGTGGGCACTTTCTCTTTTTTAAAATAAAAAAGGCGGCCTCAAAAGTAAGCGCTTTTCGCAAAACGCAAAAACATACGGCTTTTACGGCCACAGTCCCTTTTCCCGTTGTGATGCAATGATGCGTATTATAGCCGTTTTTATATCTTCCGGGTCGGTATATAATATATAGTCGGCCGTTTTTTTATGAACGGAACGTTTTGAATCGATATACGTGCGCACCGAATCGAATTGGCGTGCATTTGAAGCAAGCGACCACAGTGCCGTTTGGCCGGTCAAAAAAAGTTCGGGAGTACTCAAGTCGTCTTGGAAGCGGAGTGCGGCTTGGAATATATAGTCCAAATACTTTTCGTCGCCGCTTGCAAAGTAGGAAGCCCAATACATATCGTTTGTATCCGGCAGGACGGGGGCCTGATTGCATACTTGTTCGTAATCGAGGGCGGCAATGCGGTAAAAAAAATCGGTAATGCTGTCTTTTTCCAAAGAAGCGATGCCCTCCAAAATTGCCTCTTTTAAAATGCTGTCTTTAAATAGTTCGCAGTAAAAACCGATAAGCAGTGTATGCATACTCTCTTTTATTTCATTTTGTGTGTTAAAATAGGCAACCGTTATGTCTGTGATTCTTGAATCCTTTGTTTCAAAGTAATGCATTAAAAAGGTGCCGTACACTTCCTCCGCAAAAAGGATATTTTTTTCATCTGCGGGCGCTTGGTTTTGTTCGGCGGGTTGT
The DNA here is from genome assembly GCF_050937815.1 of Treponema sp. OMZ 840. Taxonomy (NCBI): domain Bacteria; kingdom Pseudomonadati; phylum Spirochaetota; class Spirochaetia; order Treponematales; family Treponemataceae; genus Treponema; species Treponema sp. OMZ 840. Next base: position 33,478 of record NZ_JACDIJ010000004.1, on the reverse strand, counting down.
TCCGCATTGAGCATACAAACACAAAGCGATAACGAGGCGAAAAGCATAAAAAAACGTTTGATTTTCATATAGGATCCTTATGCATATAAATAAAAACGGGCAGTCTAAAAAACCGCTTGCTTTTTAGACTGCCCCCTATACAATCAAGCTCTCAAAATCTTAGAGCTGGTCTGCAGAGCCGAGTACCTTTTTGTTTTTATGAATGTACATTTTTTTCAGCTCGTCGCGTGCGGGGCCGAGGTACTTTCTCGGGTCGAATTCGCTGGGGCTTTCGGCAAACACTTTGCGGATAGCCGCCGTCATTGCAAGGCGTCCGTCCGAGTCGATATTGATTTTGCATACAGCCGATTTTGCGGCTTTGCGCAATTGATCTTCGGGAATACCGACCGAATCTTTAAGCTTTCCGCCGTATTTTTCGATTTCTTTAACGTATTCGACGGGAACGGAAGAAGAACCGTGCAGTACAATCGGGAAGCCGGGCAGTTTTTTTTCTATTTCTTTTAAGATATCGAAGGCTAAAGGCGGGGGAATCAAAATTCCGTCCGCATTTTTTGTGCACTGTTCGGGTTTGAATTTTTGGCGGCCGTGGCTTGTGCCGATGGAAATAGCCAAAGAATCGACGCCGGTTCTTTTTACAAAGTCCTGCACTTCTTCGGGCTTTGTGTAATGGCTTTCTTCGGCCGAAACATCGTCTTCAACGCCGGCCAAAACGCCCAGTTCGCCTTCAACGGTTACGTAATCTTTTTGTTTGTGAGCGTAATCGCATACTTTTTTTGTCAATTTGATGTTTTCTTCGTAGGGAAGGGAAGAGCCGTCAATCATAATGGAAGAAAATCCCATTTGAATACAGGATTTGCACAATTCAAACGAATCGCCGTGATCCAAGTGAAGGGCGATTTGCGGTTTTTTGCAGCCCAATTCTTTTGCATATGCGACCGCCCCCTGTGCCATATAGCGAAGCAGGGTTTGGTTTGCATATTTGCGCGCACCGGAAGAAACCTGCAAGATAACGGGCGAGTTCGTTTCCACACAAGCTTGAATAATTGCCTGCAATTGTTCCATGTTATTGAAGTTATATGCGGGAATCGCATATCCGCCTTTAACGGCTTTGGCAAACATCTTTTTTGTATTAACCAAACCCAAATCCTTATAACTGACCATAAAAGCTCCTTGTCATTGATTATAAAACAATAGTACGCCCTTTTTAAAAAATAATCAATAAGAAGGGCTATAAAACCGCTAAAACAATAAAACAAAGATTGACAAAGATATGTTGAAGAAATATAATTATACCGATATATTTGTATATGAGTGTTTTCTTTCTTATATGATAATGAGAAAAGGAGTTTTGGATGAAACATTACGGTTTGGTCTGTGTAAGTCTTATACTTGCGTTTTGTATCTGTCTGCCGCTGTCCGCCCAGCCGAATACAAAAAGCGTTGAGACTATTTTAATCGATAACTTTGACGTGCCTGAAAATGTGGATTGGTCATGGGGTATTCAAGCGAGCAAGTCGGTATATGTCAATGAAGAAAAAAATGAGATATATCCGAAGATGGGATATGTTCCCGGAATGCCCAATTCTTTGCAGTTATATAGAGTCGAAGGGGATCCGGATCCGCAAGTACTCGGCGTTCAAATTAAATTTCAACGGAAGGGTAATAACTGGTTTGAAATATTTCCCCAAAAAAAAGATGAAAACGGAGAAATGCAGCCCTATGAAGTTCCTTTTAAAGGAAACGTAAACCAAATCGATTTTTGGGTATGGGGTGCAAATTATTTATATTATCTTGACGTTCTTGTCCGCGATGCCAACGGCCGCGTTCATGTACTGCCTGCCGTCAATTTAACTTTTAACGGATGGAGAAACGTTATTGTAAACGTTCCCGGATGGATTCCCCAAGTTTCACGGTTCCGCTCCGGACCGAAACAAATGATGTTTGTCGGCTTTAGAATCCGTACCGATCCGAAAGAATATGTCGATGACTTTATGATTTATTTTGATCAAGTCAGATATGCGTCAAATACGCTGTCGAATATTTTCGACGGATTTAATTTAAAAGATGTTGATTTTAATACTGTAAGCGGGGGAGCAAACTGATGAAAAAACTGATTGTACTGTTATTGGCCGTTTGCACGGCGGGCTTTGTGTTTGCCCAAAACAAAGATTTGGCAGCTCCCGATCCTACCATTTTAGGGGCGGATTCGGCTAATTTTGCCCTTCGCGAAGTGTCGATAGACCTTTTTGAACGCGAAGGTTCTTGGAACGTAAAAATGTCGCCCGATTACGGTATTATTACCGGCCGCTTTTTTGAAGGCGGACCCGATCCGGAAGCGAAGTCGCCCATAGCGGCTGCCGGCAGCGAAGAGTTGCCCGATAAGCGCACCTACGGCGTAAAAGTCGAATTTTTCCGCCGCGGTATCAATTCTTTTTTTATCACGCCCTCCCAGCCTCTGGCTATAGACGGTGTTGCCAAAACCGTTTCCGTATGGGTTGCCGGACGTAATCAAAATCATACCTTAACCCTCCTTGTGCGGGATTTTTTCGGCAATAATTTTGAATTGTACATGGGTTCTCTTTCTTTTACGGGTTGGAAACAAATGGTTGTCGCCGTTCCTCCTTCTCCCGACGGAAAGCGCGGTATCGTACAGGACAGCGCTTATTTTAGCAGCCGCCCCGGTCTTTCGGTTGTCGGTTTCCGCGTTGACTGCGATCCTGAAGTTGCTTTCGGAACCTACTATATTTACTTCGACGATTTGCGTGCCATCAGCGATATGTATGCGTTTGAAAACCACGATCCTTTTGATATGATGGATAATTGGTAAACCTTTCGCCAAAAAAGGCAGCCTTACGGGCTGCCTTTTTTTATTTTAAACAGGGATGCGTATCCGTGTTTTTTTTATGCGGTATATGTACTTGTTTCCTTTTTTGCCGGTACGCTCTATAAGTTCCGTTTTGTGTAAAGTCCACAGCATTGCGTTTATGTGCCGTATGTTTAAAAACTTATATCGGCTGTGCAATAAAACATCCTTTGAAGAAAAGTTTTCGGGTAAGTTTTCCGGCAATACATGCAAGTAATCGCGGCCGCTGCAAAACAAAGTGCTTCCGAGTATTTGTTCGATATCGGTGTCAAAGCCGTACCAAGCTTTTTTATACCGCCGCCTGTTATTTAAAGATTGAACGGGCAGGACGGTTTTTTTACGTTTTTTTACGACAATTGCCTCGATAACTTCAAGCCGAAAATTCTTATTGAGTAAGATAGGCCAAATCCCCGTCAATTCGTCAAAGATGTTGTACATGCAGCGTTTTTTGGGACTTTTTCGCCGCGACGCCAAACCGTCTTCATCGTAATATTCAATATAGGTTTGAACCGCAAGCGGGTATATAAGATGTACCGAACGGGTGTTGAGTAAGTCCGACAGCTTGTTTTGCACGTTTTTAAAACTTGCCGTTTGAATTTCTATAACCGTACCGTCTTCGGCAACGACATCGCAAATATACGGATCTATATGTTCTTCGATTTTACCTTTATATTTTTGTGCCGCCGCTTTTTTTAATTTTTTATGTAAGCTCGACTCGTTGTACGTATTTATCATGAATATACTATACATCTGTATAATTAAAATGTAAAGATGGATGCCGTTTTCCCATTTTTTTATTATTTATACGTTGACATTAGGTTTTTTTACGTTAAAATGTATAAAAGTGGTAGAAAGTGGATAAATGTGGTAATTAGTGGAATGGAGTTGTTAACAGGAGAGTACCGCAATACCTTGGATGAAAAAGGCCGTATCCTTTTTCCGGCTAAATTGCGTACTGTTTTAACTGAAAATATTCTCATGATAACTCAGGGGCTTGACGGATGCTTATGGCTGTATACCCCGACCGAATGGAAGAATTTTTCAGAAAAACTGATGGAACAAACGTCGCCTTTTAACAAAGATTCGCGTCTTGTACTCCGGCGTTTAATTGCTCCCGCACAGGAAGTCGAATTCGACAAAGCCGGCCGCTTATCCATTCCGCACAGTTTGCGTGAACATGCGGGCTTGGTAAAAGAATGCGTTATTATGGGTGTAAATAAATATATGGAATTGTGGGACGCCGAGCGTTATGCACAATATTTGAACGAAACCGATGCGTCGTTCCGGCAAGCTGCTGAAGGCTTAAACGGTATTCATTTGTAAACGGAATTGTATATGGGTGGGGAATCGATTCAAACGTACATACATACTCCGGTGTTGCTTAGGCAAACCTTAGAATATCTTTCTCCCGAAGCTGAGAATTATAAAAACGGCGGTTTTATGATCGATTCCACGCTCGGCGAAGGAGGGCATTCATACGCATTTTTAAATAAATTTCCGTCTTTGCATATTATAGGTTTGGATGCGGATGCGGAAATTCAAAAGCGCGCCCGAAGTCGTTTGGCCGGTTTCGGCGAGCGCATATCGTTTTTTAACGGATGGTTTACCGACTTTTATACCGATTATCCGTCTTCGCTGCCGAAACCGGATCTTATCTTGTTCGACTTGGGTATATCGGTATTCCATTATGAATGTTCGGGCAGGGGGTTTTCATTTCGTAGCGATGAACCGCTCGATATGCGTCTTAATCCTTTAAGCGGAAAAACCGCCGCGGATTTAGTCAACAAACTGCGTGCCGAAGAACTTGCCGATATTTTTTTTAATTTTGCCGACGAGCGCTACAGCAGACGTATTGCACGCGCGATAGAAGAACATCGGCGCACATCGCCGTTTACATCGGCAAAACAATTGGCCGAATGTATTTACCGTGCCGTACCTGCAGGCTACCGTCACGGCGCAATACATCCTGCAACAAAAACGTTCCAAGCTTTGCGCATAGCGGTTAATAAAGAACTGGAGCGCGTGGCATATGTTTTGGATAAAGCGTTTACCGTTTTAAATCCCGGCGGAAAAATGGGGGTTATAACCTTTCATTCGGCGGAAGACAGGATAGTAAAAAATTATTTTAAATCCTGTTCAAAAACCTGTGTGTGTCCGCCGGAGCAGAGCATATGTACTTGTTCGGGAAAACCGCGGGCGGCTGTGCTTACCCGAAAGCCGGTAGTACCCGATATACGGGAAGTTTCCGAAAACTCGCCGTCGCGCAGCGCAAAACTGCGTGTGCTTCGCAAATTGTAAGAGGGCTGCCGAATGTTTAAAGCAAAAAAAACCGATAATAAACAAGAAGGTAATATGAAAAACGCAAAACCGATTTGTAAAGATATTGTTTTTATTCTCATTGCCCTATGCATACCGGGACTGCTTGCTCTACAAAGTTTACAGGGATACCGCTATGTACAGCTTGAAAATCAATTGAAAAATCTTGAAAAAAAACAAAGCGATTTGATAGAAAGCAATAAACAGCTTATCAGCGATATCGGACTTTTGTCTTCTTCCGCACGTATCGAAAAAATTGCGGTTGAAGAATTGGGGATGCATCAAGCTTCTTCGGAAGAAATAGATCGGGTACAAATCAAGCGTTTGACGGACAAAAAGGCGGGACATACGGATGCAAGATAAATCCTTGCTTACAATTACCGAAATCCTCGATTCAACCGGCGGTACACTGTTTGATGCACATACGGATATTTGTTATTTCGATTCGGTGAGCATTGACAGCCGGCAGGTACAAAAAAACGGTTTATTTGTAGCTCTTAAGGGAAATACATGCGACGGTCACGCATATATAGATAAAGCGGCCGAACGGGGAGCTTCGGTTGTCATTGCTTTGCGTTCTTCGGTTGCGGAATTTTCAGCGCTTTTTACACGGCTTTCAAAAGAAAATGTGTGTGTAGTATTGGTGGAAGATACGCTGCGGGCATTCCAAAAGCTTGCCGCTTGCTATGTTTCTCATTTTCCGAAGCTTAAAAAAATAGGCGTTACCGGATCGAGCGGAAAAACGACGGTAAAAGAATGTATTGCGGCTATACTTTCTCAAGCATATCCGACTGCGGTAAATGAAGGGAATTTAAATTCGGAAACGGGATTGCCGCTGTCCGTGTTTAATATACGAGCGCACCATAAAGCTGCGGTTTTTGAAATGGGGATGAACCGTGTCGGAGAAATTAAAGAGTTGGCCGATGTGCTTTTTCCTCAAACTGCGGTTATTACAAACATCGGAGCCGCCCATATCGGTATTCTCGGCACAAAAGATAAAATAGCTGAAGAAAAAAAACATATTTTTTCAAATTTTACGGAGCAGTCCGTGGGGTTTGTGTGTGCCGATGAGCCTTATAAAGATTTTTTAATGCGCAACGTTAAAGGCAGTATCTTTGTTTTCGGAATTAACGGTGAATCCGGCTTGGAACATATAAAAGATTTGGGAATTAAAGGAAGCGAATTCCTGTATGAGGGGGTAAAAATCCGTTTTCCGCTGTGCGGAATGCACAATGTAATGAATGCGGCGGCGGCGGTTTCGGTTGCACGGCATTTCGGCATAAGCGCCGAAAAAATTAAAGCCGGCTTGGAAAGTCTTAAACCCTTATCGGGCAGGATGCAGATTTTGGAAGGAGAGGTAACCCTTGTTCAGGATGCGTACAATGCAAATCCCGATTCCATGCGTGCGGCTCTTAATTTTTTTAATTCGGTACATTGGCAGGGGCAAAAGGTACTTATCCTCGGAGATATGTTTGAATTGGGAGATGAAGAATCCAAGGCTCATGCCGAGCTGGTAGGTAAAGCTTTAGAGTCCGATGCACATGTAATTGTTTTTGCAGGACATGCACTCGGCACCGCTTTTGAACAAAGCGCATATACCGGCGGTAAAAAGATTTTTTGCATTCCCGATACCGCCTCTATTATGCAATGTAATTCTCTACTGAAAAAAGCGGTACATGCGGGGGCCTTTATCCTTATAAAAGCGTCGCGCGGTATGGGCTTGGAATGTATGGTTCCGATTTTTCAACAAAACGAAAGAGGTGCCGTATGAGCCGCTATTCCGTATTTCCCCAAAAACCCGTTGTCAATTCACGTTACGATGTCGGATTTATTGCGTGTATCGTCATTTTACTCGGTTTGGGATTGGTAACCTTATACATTACATCAACGGATTATGCCACACGTATTTTTAATAATCCGCTTTATTTTGTTAAACGGCAGGCAATAGGTATTGCTGTCGGTTTGGTTTTTCTTTTTATGCTTTCATGGATAGATTTGGATATAGTACGGAAACTGCTGCCCTTTATCGTTATAGCCGTTTTTGTACTTTGTTTTTTTCCGTTTATACCGGGGATCGGTATAAAGAGAAACGGTGCAAGCCGTTGGATCCGTGTACCGTTTTTTGTAACCTTTCAGCCTTCGGAAGCGGCAAAACTTGCGGTTGTTTTATTTTTATCGAATTTGTTTGCAAAAAAACACGATCGTTTGGATAATCCTTCGGTTTCTTTATATCCTGCCGCAGTCGGCGTTTTTGCATTTGTACTTATCGTTTTTTTACAAGACGATTTTTCAACTGCGGTTTTTATACTGATAACCGCCCTTTGTATGTTTTTTATCGTCGGTATAAAAATACATTGGTTTATGATTTTTATTTTGCTTACGGCATGTATAAGCGTTTTATTTATTTTTGACGAACCCTATCGTGCAAATCGCGTTATTGCCTTTTTAAAGCCCGAATTGGATATAAACGGTTTGAACTACCAAATACGGGTTTCACGGAGGGCTGTCAGTGCCGGAGGCTTTTGGGGGCAGGGTATCGGCGGCGTTCAGCGGATTAATGCTATTCCGGAAGTGCAAGCCGACTTTATTTTTGCAGGATGGGCCGAAGCGATGGGGCTTGTGGGAGTTATTATTTATTTGTGTCTTTTATCTTTTTTTGCATGGAAAGCTTTTTCCATAGCTTTTAAATGCACCGACCGATTCCGCAGCCTTTGTGCATTCGGTTGTGCTCTTATTATCGTTTTACAATCGCTTATTAATATTGCCGTTGTAAGCGGTGCATTGCCCGCGACCGGAATCCCCTTACCGTTTTTTTCATCGGGAGGGTCTTCAATGTTAATAACGCTTTGCTTGTGCGGAATCTTAATAAACATATCCCGTTACAAAAATGCGGAAGATATCGGAGCTGTGTATGAGTGACAATTATGTATATTCCGGATTAGGCGTTTATTCTTCTTTTGCGGAAAAAACCGAAATGCAGGATGTTAAAAAAACGGCAAAACCGAAAACAAAGGTACTTAAAATATTGGTATTTTTACTCACCGGCGTTCTTGTTTTGGAAGGTTTGTTGTATCTTGTTGTTATTCCCGCAACTTCACAAGTACGCGTTACCTTCAACGGCTTACAAAGCTTGCAAGCCGCCGAATTGGGACGCGAACTTTCGTTATACTGCGGAACCCAATGGCTCGGCTTTGATACTGCAGTTGCGGCGGCGCGTATCGCATCGCACAGCGTCGTCGAAAGCGTATCGGTTGAAAAACGTTTTCCGGACCAAGTATTTATTACGATAAAGGAACGAGTACCCGTTGCCGTAACCTTTGCCGAAATAAACGGAAAAACAAGCCCTGTTCAAATTGATAAAAATGGTGTACTATTCAAAACCGAAGGTACGATACCCGGCTCTTCGGTTCCGCTGATAAGCGGCTTGGAATTGGACTCTTCTTTTGACGGAATGCGCCTTGACCCGAAATTCCGTTCTTTGCTGGATCAAATTGCGCTTATCCAAGCCGACAATCCGGCTTATTTTTCGGCTTTGTCGGAAATAAAAGTGCTGCCGAAAGAATACGGTAACTACGAACTGGCTTTATATCCTTTGCACTCCAAAGTTCGTGTTTTAACCGACCGTAATCTATGCGAAAGCGCATTGCAGTCTATGATGCTGGTTTTGGAAATGATAAAAGTCATAAAGCCGAATGTTGCCGAACTCGATTTACGTTATGGGGCCGTATCGTATAAATTACACTCTTAAAGTATGGGACGGAGGAATCGGTGAGCGATATTATAGTAGGACTTGATATAGGAACAAGCAATCTGCGGGCAGTAATCGGAGAATATTCCGAAGACGGTTCTCTTCTTATAACGGGTGTAGGAACGGCACCCTCAACGGGATTGCGCGCAGGTCTTATAGTCAACATTGAATCTACGATGACGTCCATTAAAGCGGCTTTTGAAGCTGCGGAAATGATGGCCGGCCGCGAAGTGCAGTCGTGTATAACGGCTGTCGGCGGCTCACAAATCGAAAGTCTTACTTCCAAGGGACTTGTCGCCGTTACGGCAAAAAGTAAAAGCAGCCGGGAAATAAACGGCGAAGATATAGAACGGGTACTGGAAGCCTCCCGTGCCGTAAATATTCCGCTCGACCGCCATATTTTACATGTTATTCCCCGTTCGTACATTGTAGACGGACAGGGCGGCATAAAGGATCCGCTGAATATGCTCGGCGTACGCTTGGAGTCGGAGGTATGTATTATTACTTCTTCGCGTACGTCAACCGAAAATCTTTTACGCTGCGTATCGCGTGCCGGCTATACGGTAGACAATGTTATGCTTAAAACGCTGGCTTCGGCTCAAGCCGTCGTAAGCGAAGAAGAAAAAGAACTCGGTTCCATTGTTATCGATTTGGGCGGCGGTACTACCGATGTACTTGTGTTGGCCGAAGGTTCGCCTTTGTGTGCCGTTTCGATTCCTGTCGGCGGGAATCTGGTGAGTAACGATATCGCGTTGGTACGCGGTATATCTTTGGATACGGCCGAAAAATTAAAAAAAACATCGGGCTGCTGTTGGGAAGGCCTTGTAAGTGAAGACGATGAAGTGATTATTCCCGGTATCGGGGGAAATCCGCCGCAAGTGCTTTCCCGTCTTGACATATGCAAAATCATACAACCGCGTATTGAAGAAATATTTGCAATGGTAAGACAAAAACTGCCGGAACAAGTAAAAAAACAAAGACTCAGCGGCAGCGTTGTTCTTGCCGGCGGCGGCGCATTGATGAGCGGTATAGCCGAATTGGCGGCAAAAGAATTTAAAACGGAAAACATACGGATTGCACAGCCGGGAAATTACGGAGGACCGGTGGAAATATACCGTTCGCCCGAATTTGCGACGGTAACCGGCCTTTTGGTAAGCAATACGATTGCAATGAAAGAAAAAAAAGCCGACGCTTCAATACGGCAGGGAACACACCGTTCGCATAGCACACAGGGATCGGTTTTACGTGTTATAGGCGAGTGGTTTCGCGAGTTTTTTTAGACGGTTTGTGCCGCAATATATTGAAATGTATTGTAAACTGGTATAAACTGATTATAAGTTTTATCCGGGGTGGGAAAACCGGGGCGGGAGTTATCTATGGAATTTTCTGTAATAAATGAAAAAAGCGTTAATCCGACTGTTATTAAGGTTATAGGTGTAGGCGGCGGCGGCTCGAATGCCGTTAATCGCATGATTGATGCGGGTATAAAAAATGTCGAATTCATTGTAGCTAATACCGATTTACAAGCACTCGGAGATTCTCACGCGCCGGTAAAAATCGGAATAGGAGCTAAATTGACCGGCGGTTTGGGTGCCGGGGGAAATCCCGAAATAGGCGAAAAAGCCGCGCAAGAAGATAAAGAAGTTATTATAAATGCACTAAAGGGTGCGGACATGGTTTTTGTTACAGCCGGTATGGGCGGCGGTACGGGAACCGGTGCCGCTCCGATTATTGCACAGGCGGCAAAAGAACAGGGTATTTTGACTGTCGGAGTCGTTACCAAACCCTTCCATTTTGAAGGCCGCGTTAAAATGCGTTTAGCTGAAGACGGAATAAGTAAACTGCACGAACATGTCGATACCCTTATCGTTATTCCCAATCAAAATCTCTTAAATATTGTAGAAAAATCAACTCCGGTAACGGAAGCTTTTTTAGTTGCCGATGATGTACTGCGTCAGGGTGTGCAGGGGATTTCCGACCTTATAACCCGTTCGGGGGTCGTAAATATCGATTTTGCGGATGTAAAAACCATTATGAAGGGAAAAGGGGATGCTATCTTGGGTATAGGCAAGGGCGAAGGAGAATCCGGGGCCGTAACCGCCGCTACCGAAGCTATAAACAATCCGCTTTTGGAAGATTCTCATATAGAAGGCGCCAAAAATATTTTAATACATATTTCCTGCGGAGAAAGACTGTCTTTGACCGAAACGGACGAAATTGTTGCAACCGTTACGGAAACGGCCGACCCGGAAGTATTTATAATTTACGGTCAATCGGTAGATCCTGAAATGGGCGACAAGATTGTCGTAACCGTAATTGCAACCGAATTTCCCGACGAAAAAAAGTCCGTATCGGCATCGGCGGATATTTTTGCCCGCAGTAAATCCTCCGATGACGATAATTTGGTGTCGTACAGTCAATGGGAAACGATAGGACACGGTTCAAAACCTGCTTCTTCTTTCGACACAACCAAACGATTCGATTCCTCCGTATCCGCTTTTTCGGCTTCACCGTTCGCACATACTCAAAAAAGCGGTTCGGATAGGTATGCTCAGCGTTCTGCCGAAACGCCGCCTGCGGAAAAAACGCAAAAAACCTCCGTGTCCGCTTCCGGGGGATTGTTCGGCAACCCTAAAGATAAAACGAATATCGAAATACCGGCTTGTCTGCGTACAAACCGTATCAGCTTGGATAACGATTAAGCGGTATGCCGGAAGAAAATTCCGCGGACACTGTGCTTGAACGCTTTTACAACGACCTCTTGACTGTAGAGCGTAAAGGCGTACTGACGGCCGAAACCTATAAAACGGCGGTAAAAGAACTTTTAAATTGGTGTGCCGAAAAACACATCGATTACCGTTTTCTTACGATTCAGGATTTACTGTATTATCTTGTAGCCCGTAAAACGGGGGATGCGCATAATGCCGGTGCCGATGAATTGACGATAGCAAAGGATATTTCGGCCCTGCGTTCGTTCGGCGCGTATTTGGTGCGTATCGGCGTATGGAGCGAAAATACCGCTCTTTTACTGCAAAGACCGCGTGCAAAGCGCCGACTTCCGCGCGTTCTTGCCGTTGAAGAAGTGGATAAACTGCTTTCGGTTATAGATACCTCAGGCCCCCTGGGCTTACGCGACCGCGCCCTTTTTGAATTGGTATATTCGTCCGGCCTTCGTATCGGCGAAGTTTCGGCTTTGGAACTGCAAAACCTTCATCTCGACGAGCGCCTTTTGTGGGTGCGTGGAAAAGGAGATAAGGAGCGAATGGTACCCTTCGGAGATGAGGCTGTCGTACATTTACGCAATTGGCTTGAAAAGGGCAGGGGAGAGCTGGTTAAAAATCCTTCGGTACCCTGGCTTTTTGTCAATTATCGGGGCAAGCGGCTTTCGCGCAAGGGTATTTGGAAGCGTTTTCAGGAGCTTGAAGCGCTTTCGGGCGTTAATGCAAAGGTGCATACCCTTCGTCATTCTTTTGCAACCCATCTGCTTGCCGGCGGCGCCGATTTACGCAGTGTGCAGGAACTTTTGGGCCATGCAGACCTTTCTACGACACAAATATATACACATATAGACGATACCGCTTTACATAGCTGCCATACGGAATTTTTCCCCGGACATAAAAACACTCATAAAAAAAACGGTTGACATAAGAGTAAATATAAGCGATATTTTTTATATGAATGTAACAGTGTGCTGCAAACGCAAAGCCGGTTTTTCTTTTTTTGCACATTCGCATTTGCTCTGTACAACGGTAGGCATTGTACTTATGACTTTTTGTACCCTTGCCTGCCGGCCGAACGTCAATTATATAAAGCGCGTTCAGTCTTTGGAAGAAGGGGTCGGCAATCCTCAAACGGAAGCGGAGATAGAAGAAGCAATCCAAAAATACCAGCGGCGGGTTGAAGATATTATGGCGGCCGACAATCAAATCGGTATTTGGTATAAGATTCTCGGTGTGCGTTATCTCGATAACCGTATGTACGGAAAAGCCCTCGATGCTTTTAAATCGGCCGCGCAGTATCATCCGGACAATCAAAACCTGTATTATTATATCGGCGTGTGTGCCGGTTATATGGCTAAGAGCGAACTTGATTTTTCATCGGCCGTATCGGCAAAGCAGCGTAATTCCTATCTTTTATTAGCCGAATCGGCATATATGCGTGCATTGGAATTGGAACCGCGCTATGTGCGCTCTTTGTACGGTCTTGCGGTTCTCTATGTTTTTGAAATGAACATGAGTGAAAAAGCCGTTCCGCTTTTGGAACGCCTTTTAGCGATAGATACAAAGCATATTGACGCTATGTTTTTGTTGGCACGTGCCTATTATATGACTTATAATTATCAAGCGGCGGCGGATATGTACGACCGCATTATGCTTAACACAAAAAATAATGCAAAACTTGCGGATGCGCAAGCAAATAAAAAAACGGCTTTGGACGCTCTGTACAGCGGTAAACAGCAATGAGTGTACAAAATATTGCTTTGCGTTTGGCGATAAGTCGCCTCGGCTTTTTGAAGTTTTCGGAAAAAAAACTTCTTGAAAAAAAGCTTGACACGATATCCCGCCTTGCGTTACTTTCTATAGATGATCTTTCATACATAATAGGAAGGGTTATTCATACAAAGCTTTGGATGCCGGAACATATAGAACGGCAAGCCGAAACGGACTTAAAATTAATGACAACATTTCATACCGATGTGCTGTTTTATGATGATCCTTTTTGGCCGCCCTTATTAAATGAAATATACGATCCGCCCTATGCTTTGTTTTACCGCGGCAGTGCGGCAATTTTATCGGCTCCTTGTGCGGCCGTAGTCGGAACACGGCGTCCGACCGGCAGGGGAATGCGAAGTGCAAAACAATTGGGTTTTGAGCTTGCACAAGCCGGTTTTACCGTTGTATCGGGACTTGCGTTAGGTATAGATGCCTGTGCTCATGCAGGCGCCGTTGGCGGGGGAAAAACCGCTGCCGTTTTGGGTTCCGGAGCGGATACCGTAACGCCGGTTTCAAATAAACGCTTGGCCGAGGCGATACTTAATTCCGGCGGTTGTATAATAAGCGAATATGCCCCGGGCACGGGCGCCGAAAAATGGCATTTTCCGCAGCGCAACCGTATAATATCCGCTTTAAGCCTCGTAACGGTTATTGTCGAAGCGCCTGCCGGATCAGGGGCTTTAATTACGGCCGATTTTGCGCTTGAGCAAAATCGGGAATTATGTTTTCATTCCTGTGCTTTGGATTATACGGAAGGTCCGGCTGTCAATCTTTTGCGGACAAAAAAACAAATGCGGCAGGTGAGCAATTATATAGCGGACGGTGCTTGTGTCGTTTCCGATGCACGGGATGTCATAGCCCAGCTTACAGCGGAACGAAGCGAAAAAAAAGAAACCGGCTTAAGACTGTAGTTTTTGGAGTTACAATATGGCAGTACGAAAAGAAACAAAGAAAAAAAATAAAGAACAATCCACTCTTATTATTGTAGAGTCGCCGGCAAAAGCAAAGACGATAGAAAAGTATTTGGGGCCGGGCTATACGGTAAAAGCTTCGATGGGACATTTAATCGATTTGCCTAAGTCACGTATGGCAATAAATGTCGAAAACGGTTTTGAACCCGAATACATAACCGTGCGCGGCAGGGCTCCCCTGCTTAAAGAATTGCAAAAAGACGCTAAAAAAGCCGGCGAAGTGCTGCTGGCAAGCGATAACGACCGCGAAGGAGAGGCTATAGCCTGGCATTTACGCAACTCGTTGAGTGCAAAAACACCGGCTTCAATAAAGCGTATCGTATTTAACGAAATAACGCCTGCCGCAATTAAAGAAGCGGTTATGAACCCTTCCGATATAGACGAAGCAAAGGTAAACGCCCAAAAAGCGCGCCGCGTGCTCGACCGGCTGGTAGGTTATAACTTATCGCCCTTATTGTGGAAAAAGGTAAAAAACGGATTATCGGCCGGCCGTGTGCAGTCGGTAGCTCTGCGTTTGCTGTGCGAACGGGAAAAAGCCGTTGAAGAATTTTTACCTGAAGAATATTGGTCGCTTGAAGCCGAATTTAAAAAAGGTAAAACCTCTTTTACCGCCGAATTGGTGCAGTACAAGGGAAAAAAGCCCGAATTGCCTTCGGAAAAAAGCGTTCAGGATATTATTGCCGAAATTCGGAATGCCGATTGCATTGTTGCCGACATAAAAACAACCGACCGTATTCTCAAACCCAAAGCGCCTTTTACAACTTCGAAACTTCAGCAAGCGGCGGCAAACAAACTCGGCTTTACATCGCGTAAAACAATGCAAATTGCCCAGCAGCTGTACGAAGGCGTAAACATCGGTTCAAGCCGTGTAGGTCTTATTACCTATATGCGTACCGATTCAGTGCGTATATCCGACGTTGCCATAGAAGATGTGCGAACCTGGCTGCAAAAAAATTATCCTGCACAATTGCCGCCGCAAGCCGTTCACTACAGCGTCGGAAAAAAAGCTCAAGACGCCCACGAAGCAATCAGGCCGACTTATACCGAATATACGCCCGAATACGTAAAAGAATATCTAAACCGCGATCAATTACGTTTGTATACGCTTATTTGGGAAGCCTTTGTATCAAGTCAAATGAATAATGCAAAAAGCGAAACTACGAGTGTAGACATTAAAGCGGGGGAAGCCGTTTTTCGGATTTCCGCAAGTAAAATCGTCGATAAGGGCTTTTACAGCGTTACCAAGCTTCTTTTTTCCAAAGAAAATACAAGTATCCGCTTACCGGCTCTCAAAACCGGTGAAAAGCTTGATTTATCCGAATTTTCGCCCGAACAGCATTTTACGCAAGGGCCTGCGCGCTACACGGACGCTTCAATCGTTAAAACCCTCGAAGAAAAGGGTATAGGCCGTCCTTCAACCTATGCGCCGATTATATCGGTTTTACTCGACCGCTATTACGTTACGCGCAATAACCGCCAGCTTGTTCCCACTCCTCTGGGACGTATTATAAACGATATCTTAGTCGATTCGTTTCCCGAAGTTATAAACGAAAACTTTACCGCCGAAGTCGAGCGCAACTTGGATTTAGTGGAAGAAAACAACGTCCGCTGGACCGAAATGATGGATGATTTTTATAAACCCTTCCACAATCGTGTTGAAGAGGTTATGACCACTTTGGAAAGCTATAAGGGAACGATGGACGAGCCGACCGATAAGGTATGCGAACTGTGCGGAAAGCCGATGATAAAAAAACTGGGACGTTTCGGTTATTTTCTTGCCTGTTCGGGTTTTCCGGAGTGTAAAAATACCCGTTCGGTACCGCTTGCACAATGCCCGCGTGAAGGTTGTAAGGGAGAAATCGTTGCGCGCAAAACAAAGGGCAGAGGAAAGGAATTTTACGGCTGTACGAATTATCCGGAATGCGATTTTATCAGCCACTTTAAACCCATAAACGCCCAATGTCCCAAATGCGGTCAATTTTTAGTTGAAAAATACGACAAAAAAAACGGTACCTATAAGTCTTGTATAAATCCCGATTGCGATTATCTGCATACCGCGGAAGACGAAAACCTTCAAGTTCCGCTCGGAGTCGAAGAAAAATAAGATGATGCGGAAAACCGATGCCTGTGAACAAAGCTTTGAAGATTTAATTCAAGAATTTCTTGCATGGCAGGGCGGGGTGCGGGGCCTATCGCCCCATTCGGTGAGCGCGTACCGAAACGACTTGGAAGCGATGAGGACTATGCTTATCCGAGTGAACGCTTCCGCGCAAAACACGGGTGCGGAACCCGCTTTGGCTTCCGTAACGGGCGAAAATTTACGCGCCTGTATCGGTATGCTTTCGCGCGAAAACAGGGCGGCTTCGAGCATAAACCGGTTTTCCGCGTCGGTGCGGAATTTTTTTGCCTATTGCCGCAGATTTGAGTATATTAAAGTAAACCCCGCAGAGGATTTAAAGAACGTTAAAATGCCCGTGCGCGTTCCCAAATTTATGAATGCGGCCGAAATAGACGAAATGTGCGCTCAGCCTTCAAAGGCCCCCCTTTTGTGGGAAGCGCGCGACAGAGCGCTTTTTGAAGCCCTGTATTCGTCGGGCTGCCGCGTGTCCGAGCTTGCTTCTCTTAAAATGAGCGATATTTCGGTGCGCCTTGATTCGGCTTTGGTACGGGGCAAGGGCGGAAAAGACCGGCGCGTTTTTTTTTCGGCCGAGGCGGTTGACGCTTTAAAAACCTATATCGGCGAACGTGAGCAAAAACTCCGCGAAAAGGGAGAAGAGGCGTATAAAGGCGCTCAAACGCTCTTTATAAACCGAAGCGGCACAAACCTCAGCGCACGCGGAATACGCTTTATAGTGAGCCGTTATTCGTCCTTGGAGGGAACAAAACGCCATGTATCGCCTCATACGTTCCGTCATACCTTTGCAACGGCGATGATACGCGAGGGGGCGGATATACGTTCGGTACAGGAAATGCTGGGACATGCGAGTTTATCGACCACCCAGCGTTATACGCATATAACGAGTGCCGAATTAAAGGCTTTATATAACAGAGCACACCCGCACGGCTCGAAACATGAGCCCGCTCACGGCTCCAAAACGGAAACAAAACCAAAGGAATAGAGGGATAGATGAAACAAACGAAGATTCGCAGTACAACGGTTATTGCAATAAAACGGAACGGAAAGGTTGCCATGGCCGGCGACGGACAGGTTACGATGGGACAAACCGTTATGAAGGGTAATGCCCGCAAAGTGCGCAAAATGTATGACGGTAAAGTACTTACCGGTTTTGCCGGGGCTACCGCCGATGCCTTTAACCTGTTCGATAAATTCGAAATGAAGCTTCAGGAATATTCGGGCGATATTACGCGGGCGGCAGTGGAACTTGCCAAAATGTGGCGCACGGACAAGGCGCTGCGCAATTTGGAAGCCCTGCTTTTAGCCGCAAGTAAGGATAAAATCCTGCTTATATCGGGCACCGGAGACGTTATCGAGCCTGAAAACGACGTATTGGCAATCGGTTCGGGCGGCAACTACGCTTATGCGGCTGCCCTTGCCTATATGGAATCGTCCGATTTAAGCGCGCTGGAAATTGCCGAAAAAAGCTTAAAAATCGCCGGAGAAATCTGTATTTATACAAACGGTCATATTACCGCGGAGGAATTATAAATGAAAGAGGGTCTTGAAGATTTAACACCCAAGCAAATAGTCGAACAGTTGGACACCTACATTATCGGGCAAAAAAAAGCAAAACGCTCGGTTGCGGTCGCTCTTAGAAACCGTACGCGCCGCTTAAAACTGCCCGAAGATATACGCGAAGAAATCGCACCCAAAAATATTTTAATGATAGGCCCGACGGGAGTCGGAAAAACCGAAATAGCGCGCCGCCTTGCCAAATTATGCGGGGCACCCTTTATAAAGGTTGAAGCGACCAAGTACACCGAAGTAGGCTATGTAGGCCGCGATGTCGAATCCATGGTGCGCGACTTAATGGCGGTCGGCTATAACATGGTTAAAGCCGAAATGCAGGAGCAGTTAAAAGCCGCCGCAGGTGAAAAGGTCGAAGAAGATTTGTTGGATTTACTCCTTCCCGGAAGCGGCAAAAAACATAAAAAGAGTGCAAAAGAGCCAAAAAGCGAAGGAGGAGGCTTTATGCTTCCCTTTAATATTTTCGGCTCCCCCGTGTCGCAGGAAAAAGAAAGTGAGCCGGAAACGTCCGAAAAGCGGGGCGGCGTTCAGCTTACGGACTCTTCCGCCGAAACGGCCGGAACCGAAGGCGAAGCGGCACCCGATGTATCGGGCGAAAAAGACGGCAGTATGAGCGCAACGCGCGAAAAGTTCCGCACCATGCTGCGTGAAGGTAAACTTGAGGGGCGCGAAATAGAAATCACCGTGCAAAAGAAACAAAGAATGCCCTCGATGGAAATTATCGCAGGGGGCAGTCCCGAAGATATGGAAAGCGTTATGCAAAACATTTCGTCGATGCTCAACGGTTCGCGCACTAAAAAACGCTCGGTAACCGTTGCGGAAGCGCGCCAGATTTTGCTTGAAGAACATTTGGACCGCATGACCGACCCCGATAAGGCAGCCGATGCGGCACGCGAGCGTGTTGAGCAAATGGGCATTATCTTTATAGACGAAATCGATAAGATTGCCGTGGAAGGACATGGAAACGGAGCAAACGTATCGCGCGAAGGCGTTCAGCGCGACATACTGCCCATTGTCGAAGGCTCTTCGGTCAATACAAAATACGGAGTTGTCGATACCACTCACATCCTCTTTATTGCCGCGGGAGCGTTCAATTTGTCCAAGCCTTCGGATTTGATTCCCGAACTGCAAGGGCGGTTTCCCCTGCGCGTGGAATTGGATTCTTTAAACGCCGAAGACTTTGAGCGCATTTTAACCGAGCCTAAAAACGCTTTAACCCGTCAATACACCGAGCTTTTGGCAACCGAAGACGTACACATTGTCTTTAAACCCGAAGCGATTACGCGCATGAGTACCCTTGCCGCCGATACGAACTCGCGCATGGAAAACATCGGAGCGCGCCGTCTGCACACCATTATGGAAACCCTTTTGGAAGAACTGTCGTTCAGTGCCGACGAACATACGGGCGAAACCATAGAGATTACCGGCGAATACGTCGACGAGCGCTTAAAGGACATTGTTCAAAATCAGGACTTGTCCAAGTATATATTGTAAGGTTTCGGGGCTTTGCCTCCACGGCGTTCCGTTTGTGCCCGGGTTGATAAAGGAAAGTGGATTTTTTGCCTAAAGTATGTTATACTGTATGGTATGAAGGAACTGCATCAAGCGGAACGCTGTGCACCTGCGTACAAAGATACAAAAATCTCTTTTGTAAAAAAAGTACTTGACAAAGAAAACGCGCGCCGTATAATGCCCTTAGTTACCAGTTACCAGTTACCAGTTACCAGTTACCAGTTACCAGTTACCTGCATAAAAGCTCGCTGCAGGGCAACGAGTTTTTATGCTTCGAGTTTCGCAGGCGCAGCCGGCGAAACTCGCGAACATACGGCTTTTATAACTCGCATTCCCGAAGATGCTTATCTTTCTCTAAAAGCCCGCTGCAAACGGCGCGGCAGTGCGCTGCGCGCACTGCCGCGCGACGAGTTTGCGGTTCCGCAAACTCGCAGGGCATACAGCTTTTTAATTCATATTCCCGAAATTGTTTTCATTTCCGCAAAAACGCGCGGACTCAGGGTGCATACCGCACGTATGTACCCCGATGTGCCGTGTGTAAAAGGCGGCAGGGATAATATGTATACGTTTTATTAGGAGGGTACGATGAAAAACGTAAAAAAAAGTGCCGTGATTATATCGGCGCTGTTGTTGGTTTGTGCAATTTTGTTTACGGGCTGTCCGAACGCTTCGGGCGGCGCAAAACCGCCGGCGGATTCTGCCGGTTCGTCGGGAGGCAGCTCCGGCGGAACAGGTTCCGGGGGAGGCTCAGGCGGAGGTTCAGGAGGCGGGTCGTCGGGCGGAGGCGGCGGAGGCACAGTCCGTCTTACCATAAAGGGCGATGAGCGCACAACTATAGCGGCTCCCGATTTTATAGTTGTGGACAATGGTAAAACATGGGCGCAAATAAAGGGTGAGGGTGAGATTGAGCCAAAGGTTTCCTTAGAAACCGAATGGCAATTGCCTGCGGGAGCGTACGGTATCCACGAGTGGAGGGTAACCGATGAAAACGGCGAACTTATAACCGATACAACCGTGTTTAGTGCCGATACAACCGTGTACGCCGTAACAAACTTTAAGGCATTCAAGATAGAGAACGGCGTCGTAAAGGGGTATACGGGAGATAAGCCGAAGGGAAAAATCATTATCCCCGACGGAATTATCGAAATCACCAAAGACGCTTTTTATAAATGTGAGGAATTGACACAGGTAAGGTTTCCTAAAAGCCTTAAAAAAATTGAAAACGGTGAGGATTACGGAGGCGGTGCGTACAATGGAACTTTTGGCGGCTGTACAGGGCTGCATACCGCGGACTTTTCGGCTTGTACGGAGCTTACCGAAATAGGCAGCAATAGTTTTAGGGATTGCACGGGCTTAAAAAAGGTGAACTTACCTGAAAATCTTCAAGCTATCGGCGATTGTAGTTTTTGGAGGTGTACGGACTTAACGGAGGTGAAGTTCCCTGAAAATCTTCAAGCTATCGGCGATCGTAGTTTTCAGAGGTGTACGGACTTAACGGAGGTGAAGTTCCCTGAAAATCTGAAAACAATCGGTAAATTTGCTTTTTCAGGGTGTGAGGGTTTAACCGAAGTGAAATTTCCCGCAAACCTTCAAAAAATCGACATGTATGCTTTTTACAAGTGTACGGGTTTAACCGAATTGAAGTTTCCTGCAAACCTTCAAAAAATCGAGGAAAGCGCTTTTTCCGGCTGTACGGGTTTAACGGGAACATTAAACTTACCTTCAAGCCTTCACACAATCGGTGGAAACGCTTTTTCCTACTGTACGGGTTTAACGGGAACATTAAACTTACCTTCAAGCCTTCACACAATCGGTGGAAACGCTTTTTTCGGCTGTACGGGTTTAACGGGAACATTAAACTTACCTTCAGGCCTTCACACAATAGGTGGATGGGCTTTTTCCGGCTGTAAAGGCTTGACCGAAGTGAAGTTCCCTGCAAACCTTCAAAAAATCGACCTGTATGCTTTTTCGATCTGTACTGAGGTAACTCTATTTGATCTTTCCTCTTGTACAACAAAGCTTACCGAAATCGGCAGCGATGCTTTTTCCCTCTGTGATAAGGCACGATTTAGGGTTAAAAAAGGCAGCGGGGTAAAAGAAAAACTTATAGCAAGCGGCGTTGTCGCAGGCAAAATAGATCCAATTGACTAGTCAAGGAGGAAGATTATGACGGTTACCATTACTATTCCGAAAAAGGAAGAAATCTTTGCGCGCAGTATACCCGTTAACGTTGCATCGGAGGGCGAAACCTGGTCGCGTACACAGCTCGGCGACTACGCGCTCAAGTCGGGAGTTTACGTGCACTCGTTTAACAAAAAAATCTTATACGTGGGAATGACTTCAGGCGAAACGGGCGATACATACGGTATATTCGGCGAGCGGCTCAGGCGGGAGTTTCAAAGCAAAGCGTCGCAGAACTCCGACTTGTACAATTTGCTTGCGTCCCAAAACGGCCCCATAGACGTGTGCATGTTCGACCGCAGCGAAATCGACGCTTTAATTACAAACGACGAGTCGAAGTTTTCTCCGAAGGCACACACCTGCATATTCGAACAAGCCCTTATCGCCGCCTTTACGCCCCCGGGAAACAAACTGTAAAGTCGCCGCGGGCGCAAAATCACACATTCGTGTGTGATTTTGCGCTGCACGTTTGCCGTAGGCAAACGTGGATATATGGAACTTTTCCGGCATCCGTGCCGGGAGGCATAAAATCGCACATCCGTGTGCGATTTTATGCCGATATAAAGCTTTCCCGAACATCCTGTTCGGGACTGCGAATGAGGGGAGAGAATACAGCGGCATTAGATGAAACAGGCGGTGAGGCATGGGCACCGCGCAAAAAATCTGCACATTGTGCAAACGGGCGGCACAAATGGCGCCGCCCGTTTGCACGACGAGTTTTGCTTCGCAAAACATCGCATAAAAAAACTTTAGGTTCGCAATTCTGAAGAATTGCTCACACTTAAAGATAATATCGAACATACAGCTGTCAGCTGTATAGGCCGGATTCCAAAGGCCGGCGAGGCCTTTGGCTGTGCGGGAAAGTGAGAGGGGGCAAGGGGAGAGAGGAAACCCTGCCCGGAACGGGGTGTCCTCTCTCCCCCTAATACTTAGGAGGTATGTTATGGCAAAAAAGAAAAGCGTTTGGGAAGTCTATCTTCGTCCCAACACCTTAACAAAAGAAAACGACCGCGACTGTATTGCGGACGTTCACGCTCACGCCGCAACTCAGCGTAACGAGGACATTGCGGAGCTCATCACAAAGGAGCGCACCGAATTCCGAAAAGAAACCATCATCAACATCCTCAACATGCGCGACAAGGCGGTTAAAGACCTTATCCAAGAGGGCATCAGCTTTATGGACGGACTTGTGCAAATAAGCCCGCGCGTGTCGGGTGTGTGGGCTACCGAAAACGCCCCCTACGACGAAAAGGTGCACAAACGTACGGTAGACCTCATCCCCACCGCCGACTTACGCACGGTGCTTGACGCAATCGGCGTAAAGGTAATGGGTGCAAAAGAAGAAAGCGCCCGCATTACGGCAATCACCGACACCGCAACGGGCTTAAACGACGGCACCTTAACAATAGGTGACGACATCATCATCGAAGGCAACAAGCTTAAAATTGACGAAACCGATGCGGCTCAAGGCGTCTTTTTCCGCCTTGCGGACGGCACCGAACACAAGGTTACGCGCCGCCTCTCGGTAAACCAGCCGAGCCAAATAATCGCCCGCGTACCCGCTGCGGTTCCTGCGGGAAAGGTAAGCATCGTTGTAAAAACAAAGTACTCGGCAGGAGCCGCCCCTCTTAAAGAATTACGTGAAATTGTCTATAAACTCTCCTGTACTGCAAAAGCTTAAAACCGCTTGTCAAAGCCCCTTTGTCCGCTGTATCAAACCCTTTTTGTACGCCTTATCAAAGGGGCTTTGCCCGCCTTATCAAAGGCCCCTTGTACCCTCTGTCAAATCCTCTTTGATTATCGCTTACCGGTTTCAATCGGACGCAAACCGCAGTATTCTTCGCCCGCTTCATAGAAGAACAGGTTCCCTATGTTCCCGCTTCAATTTTAGTAAAATTATTCCGCTTTTTTCCGTAAAAAGTCTCTTTTTTTTGTCACCGCACACCTATATATATAGGTGGAGGTAAAAGTTATGTCCTATGTTTTTAAGACTGTAGATGAACTGACATTCACTGACGACTTCATGTTCGGCACAATTATGAAAAATCCGGAAATCTGCAAGGGTGTTATCGAACGTCTGTTACATATTAAGGTCGGCAAAATAGAATACCCGTCTTTACAAAAAACGATTGCCCCCTTCTATGAAAGTAAGGGAATCCGTCTGGATGTCTATGCGGCCGATGATGAACGCACCTTTGATATAGAAATGCAAACATCAACACGGCCCGCCCTTGCCAAACGCACTCGCTATTATCAAAGTCTTATGGATGTCGATAATCTGTTGACAGGACAGGGCTATGATGAGCTTAAAGAAAGCTATGTGATGTTTATCTGTCTTACGGACCCGTTTAAACAGGATTTACCTGTGTATACCTTCCGCAATGTCTGTAGCGAGAATAATGCTCTTTTTCTTGATGACAAATCCTACAAAGTGTTTTATAATGCAAGTGCATACGGCAGGGAAGTAAACAAGGAACTTCATGCTTTTTTAGAGTACCTGTGCAAAAAGCGGGCAACAAGCGATTTTACCAAAGATATAGACGAGCTTGTTGAAACGGCAAAGTTAAACGAACAATTCAGGAGTACCTATATGTCATTGAATATCCGTGAATACGATTTACGCAGAGAAGGACGTATTGAAGGTGAAGCCATCGGTTTTGATAGAGGTCGAAAAGACGGGCTTACCGAAGGTGCCCGTCAAAAAGCATTGGCAACAGCGGCCCTAATGAAAAAGGAAAATTGTGCGGCTGATTTTATCGGCAGGGTTACCGGGCTTTCGGAAGCGGAAATCGCCGAACTCTCCTAAAATCGGGCGAACCGTATAGGCTCGTATCCTCACATATTCTACCGTTTTATCGTTCTTTTTACCGTTACCCTTCCAAAGTCAACACAATGCTGTCCGGGATAAGTGCTCCGCGTTCCAGGGGGCTGCCGACGGTTGAAAGCTCCAAAACGCTTATAGGGCGGTTCGGCAAGCGGTATTCGGAGTGTATAATACCGCGCGTTTTTCCCTTGCGCAGCGGAAAATATATGCGCGTATCGTCATCTTCAAAGCACAGTTTAATGTCTTCTTTGAGGGGTGAAACGCATTTCCAGCCCAAGATACGGGTGCGATCGGTGTTTTCGGGCGGTGTTTCCAAGCGCCAGCGCTTACCGGTTACAATGGGGCGCAAGCCGTAATATTCTTCGCCCGTATAGCGGAACAGGTTTGTGCACTTATTCAGTATAAAGGAACCGTCTTTTTCGGCTTTAATAAGGGGAGACTGCCGTGCTCCGCTGTCCGATTCTCCTGCAGAGGAGTTTTGGGCACCGCCGGCAGCGGACGGGCCGAAAACCGAACCGGTAAAATCGCGGACGGGTAGGGGGCTTTCTTTTAAAGAGCGGCCTATGCCTTCCAATACTTCTTTTTCAAAGGGAATAACCCTTCCCGTATTGTCCGGCCCTATGTTCAATAAATAATTGCCGCCGCCCGATACCACCCGGCGCAGGCTTTCGGTTAATTCCGCCGTTTTTTCGTCCGCACTGCCGCGTTCCTGCCAACTTTTATAGCCCCATGTTTCTTTATAAATCGAAGCAGGCGTTTGCCATGGCACATTCAATTCGTATTCGTCCAAGGGCAATTCCGGTAGTTCGTTATCGGGCATGGTTGCAAAGTCGCCCATATCGTTCCATATACGGCCGTTAATCATAATATGCTTTTGAAGCGAATGAACAAGCTTTTTTATTTCTGTTGACTGTTCGGCCGTCGGGTGTCCCATATCGAGCCATAACTCGCAGATAGCGCCGTAATTCGTCAACAATTCGGTTAATTGGGCGAGATTGTATTCGTGGTGTTTCGGCGGTATTCGGTCGGAATTATGGGCGCTTATCGGGAGGGCATCGGGGCAGTGCCAGTCGATGAGCGAAAAATACAAGCCGAATGCAAGACCTTCTTTTTTACAGGCGGCGGCAAGTTCGGCAACGATGTCGCGCTTACATGCGGCGTTCACGGAATTGTAATCGGTTGTCTTTGTATTAAACAGGCAAAAGCCGTCGTGGTGTTTTGAGGTGAGCACTATATAGCGCATGCCGGCCGCTTTTGCAAGGCGGGCGATATCCTCGGCGTTAAAGTCCGGTATACGGAACTCGTGCATTAACGCTTCGTAGTCGGCTTTCGGAAGTTCCCCGTGCGAAAGTATTTGCTCGCAATAACCCCGTTTTACGGGCTTACCCTTCCAACAGCCGCCTGCAAGCGAATAAAGTCCGAAGTGAATAAACATGCCGAATTGCAGATTTTGCCAGTTTTGTATTCTATGCAGCTGTTCGGCCGAATATAAGTTTTTTTTCATAGTATGCTCCGAATAACGCTTATTATAATCGATTCAATATAAACCGTAACCGTATTATAAGCTTATTTTACATTATGCAACAGGGGCAAAATGTTTTTTTCGGTAAATGACCTGTTTTAAAAAAAACGCCCCTTAATAAGGCTTGCACACGATACCGCTTTTTATGCGGCATGCTGTGCCGTGTATTCCGAAAAGAGCTTAGTTGACAATTTTTTTGTTTTTTTTTATTTTGTGTTACGGAGTTTTTCGGCTCCGTTACACAAAAAGATTTCTTACTCAGAGGAGTACCCCGTATGACTGCAAAAGAAAAAAAAGTCGGCGCACCGCACAAATTGTTTTCCATTCGAAAAAAGCTGCTTATTATTTTCGGCCTTTTGGTTTTTACAGCCGGTTCGATACAAGGCGTTTTAGCGGTGAGAACTGCCAGAAAAGCCGTAACGGAAAAAATCGAAACTCATCTCATAGATAAGGCGGCCGATACGGCGGAAATATTGGACGGCAGAATAACCGCTTTTTTCCAATTTTTTGAAGGAATAGCCCGTATGCCGATACTTACGGATCCGTCGTATTCATATCTTGAAAAGACGGAATTTCTCAAACGCGAAATAGCATTTAATGAAGCCGTATTGGAATTGGATATTACCGATATAGAGGGCAACAGGCATACGAACAGCGGAGTCGTTATTCCGGTAAGCGACCGGGAATGGTTTAAGTCGGCAATTGCGGGTAAAAACTTTTTTTCCGAACCGCTTATTTCCCGTACCGGCTCCCGGGATTTGGTAGGTGTTTTTGCCGTTCCGATTTATGATGAAAACCGCAGAGTTGCCGCTATTTTGGCAGGAAGCGTCAACGGTTTGTGGCTTACCGAATCCATTGACGATATCGTAGTCGGTAAAACCGGTGAAGCGTATGTACTGGGAGTTACGGGAACGACAATTGCATATAAAGATATACAGTGGGTTAAAGAACAGCGAAACGCTTCGGTATTGGCACAAAAGGATTCCTCTCTTGCCACCCTTGCCGCATTTGAACAAAGCGCCGTTTCCGCCCGTGCTTCCGATGTGGATTTATTTTGGTATGAAAATGTACAGTATATCGCTTCTTTTGCCAAATTGAAAACCACCGGCTGGACATTGGTAATAATGGCTCCCGTGGAAGAATTTTTGGGAACAATACATGATTTGCGTCTTTCACTGGTAATTACGGGATTCATCATTTTAGCTGTTGTGCTTTTGATTATCTTTTTGATTGCACGGGAAATGGTAAAGCCCGTTGCAGGTGTCGCCGATGCGCTTAAAAATATTGCACAAGGTGAAGGCGATTTAACCGTCCGGCTGCCGATTCAGGGTAACGATGAAGTAAGCGAATTGGCGCGGTATTTTAACCGGACAATCGAAAAAATAGGGGTATCCATAAAGTCTGTCGGCGGAAATACCCGAACTATGCAAAGTATAGGCACCGAACTTTCCAGCAATATGATCGAAACGGCAAGCGCCATAAATCAAATCAGTGCGAATATTGACGGCATTAAACAGCAGGCAATGACACAAGCCGAGAGCGTTGCCGTAACGGCCGAAAACGTCGGCGAAATTATAAGTACCATAAAGCAATTAAACGGCAGTATCGAAACGCAAGCGGCGAGCGTTGCCCAATCTTCTTCGGCAATAGAGCAAATGGTTGCCAATATTGCATCGATTACGCAGACGCTCGGTAAAAGCGACAGTGTTATTAAAGATTTGGCATCCGCGACTGCGGCAGGTAAGGAAACCTTATCGAGTTCAAATGCGATAACGCAAAAAATTGCCGAAGAATCGGGCAGTTTGATAGAAGCTTCCAATGTTATTCAGCATATTGCCGGTCAAACAAACTTATTGGCTATGAATGCGGCTATCGAAGCCGCTCATGCAGGCGAAGCGGGGAAGGGTTTTGCGGTTGTTGCCGATGAAATCCGTAAACTTGCCGAAGAATCTTCCGTGCAGGGAAAAACGATAACATCGACATTAAAAACACTGTCCGGTGAAATAGAAACGCTTTCCGTTTCTTCCAAAACCGTAGAAGAAAAATTCAATGCGATTTTTTCTTTGGCCGAAAATGTTAAAACAATGAGCAGCCGTTTAACCGAAGCTATGTATGAGCAGGAAAAGGGCAGTAAAGAAGTTCTTGCGGCAATCCGCGATATTAATGCGGTAACGGTTGAAGTAAAAGAAGGTTCGGACGAAATGCTGCGCGGCGGTGAGGGTATTGCACACGAGATGGATAAACTGGACGGTTTAACCCGTATTATTACAGGCAGCATGAACGAAATGGCCGCCGGAGCCGTTCAAATAAATAATGCCGTACAGGAAGTGAATGAAATTACGCAAAAAAATAAACAGAGTATCGAAAGTCTTGTACGGGAAGTGGAAAAATTTAAAGTGTAAGCCCCGATTTTATTAAAGGCGTTTATTTTTTTATAATAAACGCCTTGTTTTTTTAAAAATGCCTCATCTTTTTATATAAGCATACCCGATTTTAAAATATCGACGCTTTCAAAATACGCATTCCGATGTAATACTGTATCTATGCTCGATAAGAAGTTTAAACAAAAAGTATGCGCGCATTGGCAGTTTTACCTCATTGTTGCGCTTCCGATGATTTATTTTATTTTGTTCAAGTACATTCCCATGTACGGTATTTTGCTTGCCTTTAAAAAGTACCGTGTATCTAAGGGCATTTGGGGCAGTCCCTGGGTCGGCTTAAATCAATTTATCAAGTTTTTCAGCAACCCGTCGGCCCTGCAAATTATGTGGAATACCTTTATTTTAAGTATGTACGCCCTTTTTGCGTCGATTCCCCTTGCCGTTATTATGGCCCTTGCGTTGAACGAAACGCAAAGTAAAGCATGGCGTAAATCGGTGCAAATGATAACCTACGCCCCGTATTTTATATCGACGGTCGTTATGGTTTCGATTTTGATGCAGTTTATGAATCCCGCCCTCGGCCTTTTCAACGTAATACGCGGTTATTTGGGCTTGGAAGCGCGCAACTTTATGGGCGAGCCGGGCCTCTTCCGTCATATTTATGTATGGTCGGCTTTGTGGCAAAACACGGGTTACAACGCGATTATCTACCTTGCCGCCCTTACTTCGATTAACCCCGAACTGTATGAAGCCGCCCGCGTAGACGGCGTAAATAAATTTCAAAAAATATGGCACGTTGATTTACCCGGCATAAAAAGCACGATTGTCATTATGTTTATTTTGAACATGGGCTTTGTTATGAGTTTGGGCTTTGAAAAAGCTTTTTTAATGCAAAACCCCTTAAACTTGGAAACGGCCGAAATTATGTCGACCTATGTGTATAAAATGGGTTTGGTAAACAGCGATTTCAGTTATTCGACGGCAATCGGTGTTATCAATTCGATTATAAACGTATGCCTTATTCTTTTATTCAATAAATTGGCAAAGGCAAAAAAAGATGAGGGCGGATTATGGTAAATAAATCAAAACCGGTTTCACGGGTACGCGAAATACGCGCCGACCGTATCTTCAACCTTATAAACAACGTATTTTTACTTTTGTGTTTTGTAGTAGTCTTATATCCGCTTGTCTATATTGTGTCGAGTTCGTTCAGTTCGCCCCAAGCGGTTATCGCACACAAGGTATGGCTTTTTCCGGTCGACTTCGACACGATAAGCTATAAGGCGGTTTTTGCGAATAAGGACATCGTTTCAGGTTATATGAACTCGATTATTTATGTTGCGCTGGGAACCTTTATCAGCGTGTCGCTTTCGATGCTGCTTGCCTATCCGCTTTCGCGTAAGGAATTTTACGGGCGGAACTTCGTTACCAAATTCATTATGGTAACCATGCTGTTTTCGGGCGGCCTTATTCCCTTGTACCTTGTTGTAAAAAATATCGGATTGTACAACACGCGCTGGGCTTTGGTGCTGCCGAACGCCGTAAACGTATGGAACGTTATTATCGCACGTACCTTTTTGCAGGAAACGATTACAAACGAATTATACGATGCCGCCCAAATCGACGGATGTTCGGATTTGCGCTTTTTTTTCGAAATCGTCATCCCCTTATCGGGGGCGATTATTGCGGTTTTGGCTTTGTTTTACGCGGTTGTATTGTGGAACAGCTATTTCGACGCCCTTGTGTTTTTGCAGGATAAAAAGCTGTATCCCTTACAGATTGTACTGCGTAACATCTTGATTGTAAACAGAACCGACCCGAGTATGCTTTCGGATGTTGAAGCCGCCGCCCGTACTCAGGGCTTGGCCGAAACGATAAAGTACGCCCTCATTGTGGTAGCCAGCGTTCCGCTTTTGGTTTTATATCCCTTTGTACAAAAACACTTTGTTAAGGGCGTTATGATAGGATCGGTAAAAGGCTGAGCTCGGCAGTGCCGAGTAGCAGAGGCGCACTGAAACGTGTCGCTGTGCCGAATAAAATGCAAACTTCCGTGCGTATGCGCGGTGAGTATACGGGCGGTTTAACAACGGGTGTTCGTTTACCGCTTAAAAATTATGGAGGAAAAGTTATGAAAAAACTTGCAACTATGGCCATTGTCCTCGTGTCGGCCGTATGCGTGTTTGCCGCCGGAGGTAAAGATTCCGCCGCGGCTTCAAAGGTCAAGTACACGGCAAAGGGAAGCTATCCTGTTGTATCCGAACCTATTACCGTAAATATTATGGTGCCGCAGCCGCCCTGTGTTGAAGACTTTAACACAAACGAATTTTCCAAATTCATGGAACAAAAAACGGGCGTTAAAGTAAATTGGATTATGGTTCCCGAACAGGCTGCAAAAGAAAAACTCGCCTTAACCTTGGCAAGCGGCGATTTACCCGACGCTTTTTTCGGCTTTGAACGTGTTTTAGGCTTTGCGGAAGAAACAACATACGGTGCCGAAGAAAAGCTCTTTATGCCTTTAAATAAATTCTATTCGGACGGAACCCTGCCCAACCTGAACAAAGCCTTGCAGGATTTCCCCGGTGCAATGGGCTTTATGACTATGACCGACGGCAACATCTATTCTTTGCCCCGTTTGGAAGTATGTTACCACTGTACAAATGCCGCCAAGATGTTTGTCTACAAGCCCTTCCTCGACAAGCTCGGTTTGGAAGTTCCCGAAACAACCGAAGATTTTTACAAGGTTCTGGTTGCCATGCGCGATAAGGATCCGAACGGCAACGGCAAAAAAGACGAGATTCCCTTGGCAGGTTCAATCATCGGATGGAACGATCAGGTAGAACGCTTTTTGATGAACTCCTTTATTTACTGCGACCTCGATACGAATACCGGTGCCGGCGCCGAAGGCAATGTAGGATATATGATGAACGGTAAAAAAGTGGACACAGCCGTAAATAAAGCCGCTTACCGCGAAGCTCTTAAATACATCAATAGACTGTATAAAGAAGGCCTTATTTACAACGGCTCTTTTACACAGGATTCAAGTCAGCTTACCCAGCTGGTTGAAAGCGCCGCCCAGCCGGTTGTCGGTTTTGTAACCGGCGGATGGAGAGGTCAATTTTCTTCGTTAAGCGGAGAGCGCTTTTTACACTTCCAGGCCATCGCTCCTTTAAAAGGCCCCAAAGGCGTACGCGAAGCGGTTAACTTTTTACCCACTCCGGGAACGGGCGCCCTCGTATTGTCCGCCAAAACACCCTATGCCGAAGCTATTTTGCGCTACTTCGACTATATGTACAGCACCGAAGGAACGCTTAAGCAAAAATACGGAAACGAAGGCGATGCATGGGCATGGGCTTCCGCCTCCGATGTGGGATTGGACGGCAAAAAGGCCATTTGGAAACAGCTTAAGCCTTGGAACGATAAGGATCCGCAAAACGTAACCTTTATCGAAGGTCATACTATCGGAGAAACCTCCGCTTTCCGCTTGGGACAAGCAGCCGATTTGACCGGCGATTATTATGCACCGAAAAACCTCGAAAAGGTATTGTACGACGAAACTCACAATCTGTACAAACCCTATGCAAACGTAAAGAACGAAGTTCCGCCGCTCAAATACACCGCCGAAGAAAACGAAAAGTTTTCGACCGTTAAACAGGAATTGGCAAACTATATCCGCCAAAGCGCCGTTAAGTTTATGGTCGGCACCCTCGACGTACACAGCGACAAAGAATGGGACGCCTATCTTAAAAACCTCGATAAGCTGCGCTTGCAGGACGTTCTTGCCAATATGCAGGCCGCCTACGACCGCCAGTATAAGTAGGTGTAAGTTTAGCGCACAAATAGTGCGCTAAACTCGCATAAAAATAGCTTTAGGTTCGCAATTCTTAAGAATTGCTCACATTTAAAGATAATATCGAACATACAGCTGTCAGCTGTATAGGCCGGGTTCTTAGGGCTGGCTAAGCCCTAAGCGGTTCTTTTGAAGATGGGAGGGGTTATAGGGGAGGGAAGAAAACTTTTATCCGAAAAAGTGTCTTCCCTCCCCTGGAAAAACACATGGCCGAACATAAGGCGTGGAATTGGGACAAGGCGGATCGGGATTCTTGGAAAGAGCCGGCACAAATCGTCCATTATTTGGCTGCGCGGTGGAAATGCAAAGGATATTCACGCCTTTTTGATTTGGGCTGCGGCTTGGGGCGGCATTCGCTCTTTTTTGCGCAGCAAGGTTTTACCGTTGATGCCTTTGATCTTTCGGCTTCGGCCCTCGAGCCGCTGCGCGCAGAGGCGGCCGATAAAAAATTGAATATCAGCGTCCGTTCGGGCGATATGATTTCGCTTCCGTATACAGACGATTCATTCGACTGCCTTTTGGCTTATCACGTTATTTCTCATACGGATACGGCGGGCATACAAAAAATACTCGGCGAAATAAAACGGACAGTTAAAAGCGGGGGAGAACTGTATGTAACCTTATGCTCTAAAAATGCATGGAGTTATAAAGAAGCCGGTTTTCCCGTTTTAGACGAAAATACCGTTATAAAGGTTGAAGACGGCCCGGAAAACGGCATTCCCCATTTTTTTGCCGACGCCGAAAGCATTTCCGCACTTTTTGAAGGTATAAGAATTATAGACTTGCAGCATACGCAGGACATGATTGTAAACGGAAAAGAATACGGCTCATGGCATTACTTTATACTGGGCGAAAACCGAAAATAAAGCGGAACATATCTCCTATTTTTGTGTAGGACGCGTTTTTTTTGTTTTACAGCTTTTCAACTTCAGATTGGGAAAGACCTGTTATTTCCATAATAAAATCAGTATCACAATTTTTTAGCTTCATGAGTTTGGCTGTTTCAAGAGCTTTTTGATAAGAACCTTGAACAATACCCTCACTTCTGCCTTGTGCTATGCCTTCACTTCTGCCTTGTGCTATGCCTGTTTGAATTCCTTCCTGTATTCCGGCT